>JAPLUR010000045.1 GCA_026397505.1 Candidatus Zixiibacteriota bacterium | reverse complement strand
TACCCCGGTTTCAATCTTCGCTTGGCCGAAAAAGTAAGATCGCTGAATATCCCGATAATCTATTATGTTTCACCGCAAATTTGGGCCTGGGGAGGAAAGAGAATCGGGACGATAAAGCGCCTGGTTGATATGATGCTGCTTATTCTTCCGTTTGAGAAAGACATTTATGAGAAGGCCGGGGTGAGAAATCGATTTGTCGGGCACTATCTTCTTGATGACATCGAGGCCGGTCTTATTAAGGCGCCGTACAACGCCGGTTCCGATCTGGTGGCCCTTCTACCGGGATCGCGTCCGCAGGAGGTGGAGAAGATGCTTCCGGTTCTGGCCGCGACGGCGGGGATCCTTGCGGAAAGCGGGAAATGGCGTTTTGCAGTGGCCGCGGTTGAAGGAAATATTGATTATCGGGCGTATCTGGCCGACGCCACGGTGCCGATCGAAATTGTGCGGGGGAAAACGCGCGAGCTGATTGCCGAAAGCCGGTTGGTGCTGACTTCCTCCGGTACCGCCACGCTGGAAACCGGAATTATCGGCCGCCCGATGGTGGTGATATATCGCACCGGGCGGCTGACCTACATGATTGCCCGGCGGCTGGTCACACTGGATAAGATTGCCCTGATTAATATTACCGCCGGACGGAAACTCGTTCCCGAATTGATACAGAATGATGCCAATCCGAAAACAATCGCCGCCCAGGCGCGGAAATTACTTGATGATGCCTTTCTTTCTTCGGAAATTGTAAGGGAATTGAACCGGGTCACCGATTCGCTGGGAACCTCGGGAGCCGGCGAACGAGCCGCGGCGGCGGTTCGGGAGTATATTAAGTGCTGACGCTGTACCGAATATTTACATTTTTGGTCTATTATATCACGCTGCCTTATACTTTCATTTCATTTCTGTTTGGTTCGCGGAAATGGGAACAACGGCTCGGTTTCCGCAACTGCCCGGCGGCCGGCGATGATAAAAGAGTGATCTGGATGCACGCGTCATCGATGGGCGAAGTGAAAGTGCTTTCCATTCTGGCCGATCAGCTTCTGGAACTGGACAAAGATATCCGGTTCTGTATCACGGTTATGACCGCAGCCGGTTTCAAGAGCGCCGAACATTGTATGGGTGGAAAGGTAACGGTGGGATATTTCCCGCTCGACTATTTTTCTCCCATAAAAAGGTTTCTCGACCGAACCAATCCTTCGGCGGCTATCTTTATCGAGACCGAAATCTGGCCCAATATGGTTATGCAATTGGGGAAAAGAGATGTCCCCGTATTTCTGGCCAACGGCAGATTATCGGAGAGAGCGACGCGAAGGTACCGCCGGGTGAGGCAGGGGTTGCGATATGTCTTTGCTCATTATTCCAGAATCATGGTGCAGACGGAAGGGGATAGACAGCGGTATCTCACGATCGGCGCCGGCAGCGAAATCATCGATGTTCTGGGAAGCCTGAAGTTTGATGCTCCTTTGATTCAGGTGCCGCCGGAGAAAAAGACGGCGCTTCGCAAATCACTCCCATTCAATACTCACACGAGAATTGTTACCGCCGGTTCCACAAGGGAAGGAGAAAATGAGATAATTCTTCAACTTTTTGCGAGATTGTATAATGATGTACCGGATATACGCTTGATTTTGGTGCCGCGTCACCTCGACCATATTGAAGATATCTGTCGGAAGGCCGAAGAATATCAGCTGGAATATGCCCTTTATTCAAAAAGAACGGAGCAGAATTCGGACCGGACGGTTCTTATTGTCGATGCCATGGGGATACTCAATGATCTGTATGCCGTCTCGGACATCGCCTTTGTCGGCGGGACGCTGGTCGATATTGGGGGACACAATATTCTTGAGCCGGTCTGGGCCGGTATCCCGGTACTATACGGCCCCTCGATATTCAATGTCGGCGACGGTTCCGAATATATTCTGGAAAATAATTTTGGGGCGATGGTGCAGGATGGAGAGGAACTGTATCATCAACTCGTTAATTTCTTCGATAAGAAGGTGGAATACAGGCGGAGGACCATCGAATCGAAGGAACTTTCCCGCACGTACCGGACCGCCCGGATCATACTGAACGGCATCGGCTCCAATGGAAAACATCTGGCTCACCATAATAAATCATAAGGGAAACCCCTTAAGCTGGCCGTTTCTTGCGGTACTGTGGGTGGTTTCCCTTTTCTATCGGCTGGGACTGCGATGGCGTGAAGCCCGCTTATCCGTCGCAGTAAAAACCAGGGCGCCTCTCATTTCAGTGGGGAATATAACCGTGGGTGGCGCCGGGAAAACGCCTCTGGTCATCGCGCTTGGCAAGTATTTCCTCTCCAGTAACTATCGGGTTGGTATTGTCTCTTCCGGTTACGGCCGCGAAAACAGAGAGGATATAATCGGATCCGGAGTCGAGATTCAGAAGATGAAATTCGAGGCAATCGGCGATGAAGTTCTGATGATGGCAGAAAGTCTTCCCGAGGCATTTTTCGCCGTTGCCGTATCGAAGAGTCATGCCGCGAAAATGCTGGATGATAAATTTGAGCCTCAGATTATTATTGTCGATGATGGTTTCCAGCACCGGAAATTGTATCGCGACTGCAATCTTCTGCTTCTTGATGCCGCGCGTGATCTGCGCAGGGAAAACCTCTTTCCGCTGGGTCGTCTGCGCGAACCGCTGAAAGCCATTAAGCGGGCCGATTGGATTATCCTGACAAAGGTCAATTCTCCCAATAAAGATGAGGATTTCTGTCGCTGGGCCAATGCCGTATTACCGGAGAAAAAGGCAGTGCAAGTAAGATACCTCAACGACAACCTGATTTCCGGTACCGAGGAAATTGAGCTAAGAGAAGTAAACAAGCGGAAGATTTACTTTTTCGCCGGGGTGGGGGCATTTGATGTGCTTGAGAAATACCTGGCCGAGTGTTTCAATGATATTTTGAAGATACGGCAATTCCCGGATCACTGCCGGTATGATTCTTCGGACCAAAATCGAATTAGGAAAGATATTGCACTCTATCGGCCCGATTATGTCGTAACTACTTATAAGGATTATGTAAAGGTGAGAGGCTTGGATTTTGGCCGCCGGATATATTATCTTGACTTGCGGCTGCGATTTGATACCGCCGGTATGGATTTCTTTGGACAGCTTGAGAGCACAATTAAAAGGTGACGATGGAACGAATATATGATGTGGTGGTAATCGGGTCCGGCATAGCCGGGCTGTTTTTCGCCCAAAAAGTGGCGGGTCTGATGCCGCAGGGACGCGTGGCTGTTATCACCAAAAAAAGCGAGACCGAATCGAGCACCAACTATGCTCAGGGGGGAATTGCCTCGGTGATGTCCTCAAAGGACAGCTTTGACGCCCATGTGGCCGATACACTGACGGCCGGGGCCGGGCTCTGTCATCGAAGGGCGGTCGAAACGATCGTTCGCTGCGGGCCCCAGGCGATACAGAAACTGGTTTCGATCGGGGTTGGTTTTACCAGCGAGAAAGGGAAATTCGATCTCGGGCGCGAGGGGGGGCATTCCACCAACCGGGTGGTGCATGCCGCCGATCTCACCGGCCGGGAAATCGAGCGGGCGCTGCTGAATGCCTGCCGCAAAAAGAAAAATCTCGATATTTTCCGCGACACTATCGGCCTTGATTTGATTACCTATGAATATCGGGGGCGGCGTCGCTGCGGTGGAGTCTATGCTTTTACCCAGCAGAAGCGGGAGTTCAGCAGTTTCTATGCCCCGGTAACAATGCTCGCTACCGGCGGCATCGGCCAGGTTTATTACAACACCACCAATCCGACGATTGCCACCGGTGACGGCATTGCGATGGCCTTTCGCGCCGGAGCCAGAGTGGCCAATCTGGAATTCATCCAATTTCACCCGACCACGCTCTACAGTCCCGGGCGCAGACCGTTTCTCATTTCGGAGGCGGTGCGGGGCGAGGGCGCCATCCTGGTCAACTCGGCCGGAGTGAAATTTATGAAGAAATATCATCCCCAAAAAGAGCTGGCTCCGCGGGATATTGTGGCGCGCGCTATCGACAGCGAACTGAAAGAGCATGGCGATGAATTTGTCCTGCTTGATATAAGTCATCTTCAAGGGGCGTTTATCAGACGGCGTTTCCCCAATATCTATAAGGAGTGTCTCCGCCGCGGGATAGATATTACCAAGCAGCCGATACCGGTGGTTCCCTCGGCGCATTATTGCTGCGGCGGTGTGATGACCGATATTTACGGTCGCACCGATATCGAGGGGCTTCTTGTTTGCGGTGAGTCGGCTTTTACCGGGATGCACGGCGCCAATCGACTGGCCTCGAACTCGCTTCTGGAGGCGGTGGTCATGGCCGATTTTGCCGCCGATGCCGCGGTGGAGTTTCGTACCACTAATCAGTTCCCCGATATTCCTCCCGCCGACTGGTGGTTGCACTCCTCGGTGATAAGACAGAAAGAAAAAGTCATTATTTCATACGACCGGCTTTTCCTTCGCAAGTTGATGTCCGATTTTCTCGGGATTGTCCGTTCGGAGGATCGCTTGAAAATGGCCCATGAACGGGTGCATATGATTTTGAAGTCGATAGATTCGTACTATCTTTCTCAGCCGGCATCGTATGCCATCGTGGAACTGCGCAATATGGCCCAGATAGCCGCTTTGATTGTTCGTTCGGCCTCGCGCAGGAAGGAATCGCGCGGGCTGCACTATATTCTTGATTATCCCAAGACCGACGACCTTCACTGGAAACGGGATACGATTATAAAACCGCCCCGGCGGAAAGCACCCGGCAACAACATTCGGATAAGGAAAAGGAAACATGCTTAGTGTCGACGAAATGATTTTGATACTCGATTTCGGATCCCAGTACACCCAGCTGATTGCCCGGCGGGTTCGCGAACAAAATATTTATTGCGAGATTGCACCATACAACGCCGATCTGACCGCCTATGCGGGGAGGAATATTAAGGGATACATCCTTTCGGGCGGGCCGGCCTCGGTCAAAGAGCCGGGCTCACCGCGGCTGGATAAAGCATTCTTTTCCATCGGTAAACCGATCCTTGGAATCTGCTATGGTTTGCAGCTGATCGCCGATACTTTCGGCGGCGAACTGGTGCGCTCGGAAACGCGGGAATACGGGCCATCACAGATGACGGTAACCTCGGAGACGCCGCTTTTCAAGAATATCACGCGTGAAAGCCGGGTCTGGATGAGCCACGGCGATTCGATAAGGAAACTTCCCGAAGGATTTACGGCGGTGGCCGCCACCGCCACGCTGCCGATTGCGGCGGCGCAGGCGCCGGAGAAGGGAATCTATGGTTTGCAGTTCCACCCTGAAGTGATGCATACGGTTTTCGGCAAAGAGATTCTGCATAATTTTCTTTATGATATTTGCGGCTGTTACGGCAACTGGACAACCGAGTCGTTCATCGATAGCACCGTGCGCGAACTGCGGGAGAAATTGAATAACAAGAAAGTTGTGCTGGCAATATCGGGCGGGGTTGATTCGACCGTCTGCAGTCTGCTTCTGAAAAAAGCTATTGGGGGCAATCTTTACGCCATCTTTGTCGATAACGGGGTGCTGCGCAACAATGAATTTGCGGATGTGACAAAGATGCTTTCTTCGCTCGGTTTGAATCTCCGCGCGGTGGATGCCTCGGCGCTCTTTTTAGAAAGGCTGCGCGGCGTGGAAGACCCGGAGCAGAAACGGAAAATTATCGGCAATACTTTTATTGATGTTTTTGAGGATGAAGCCCGCAGGATCGGCGACGTGGAATTTCTGGCGCAGGGGACACTGTATCCTGATGTAATCGAGTCGGTTTCTTTCAAAGGCCCCTCGGCAACCATCAAGTCGCACCATAATGTGGGGGGATTGAAAGAGCGGATGCACCTTAAACTGGTGGAGCCGCTGCGGGAGTTGTTCAAGGATGAGGTGCGCCGTCTGGGGCGGCAACTGGGGCTGGATGAGGCGTTTGTGGGGCGGCACCCGTTCCCCGGCCCGGGGCTGGCAGTGCGGATAATCGGCGAAATCACACCCGAGCGGCTGGCGGTGCTCCGCGAAGCCGATGCTATATATATTGAGGAACTTCATAAGCACGACCAGTACCATAAGATCTGGCAGGCTTTTGCGGTGCTTTTGCCGGTAAAATCGGTCGGCGTGATGGGTGACGAGCGCACCTATGAGAATGTGATCGCGCTCCGGGCAGTGACCTCGACCGACGGCATGACCGCTGACTGGGCGAAAATACCGCATGATGTTCTGGCGTTGATCTCGAACAGGATTATAAATGAGGTGAAGGGGGTCAACCGGGTGACTTATGATATTTCCTCCAAACCCCCCGCGACGATAGAGTGGGAATGAGTGCGTTTTATGCGCGGAAGATGATGTGTTCTGCCGGTCGTAAACATAATCGCATCGACACGCCGGTCGACTCCTACGCAAATTGCATGATTCAATCAACGGGGCGCGGCAACGCCCTACCCCCATGTCATATTATGGTGCAATAACTTTCTTAAACGCCAGCATGGCGGCGACACTGTCTTTCATCGTGGTTGACTTGCCGACGAGCAGCTTATCGGTCCGCTTGAAATATTCCAGACAAGTAGTGCATGATAATATTTCTGTACCATTCTCCTCATATTTCTTAATGATTCCGATGACCGGCGAACCGGCCGTGGTCAGGAAAATGCCGCTGTTCATGCAAATTATCCTGGCCGGCAATGTCCCTGATTCCAAAAGCATTTTCAGGAAGTTTTCCATCAGCCGTTCGCCCAGGTCGGGAGGGCCCTCACCAAGCGAAGATGACTTAATTATCAGAAGCAAATCGCGGTCAATCGGCATCAGCTTATCCCTTTCGTGCCCCGGCTTGATTTTTGTCCGGGCATAACAATCCTTTAATATAATATTCGTGAGGCTTAAGTCAAATCCGAAGTAACAATTCTTTGCCCTGCAAATACTTGCAGTAAAGTCCAGTCGGGTGTCACGTGCCCGGTAGACGATGGGATAGGAGAAATTTATAAGAGTGAGATGCTCTGGTTTTTGACATTTTTTGCTCGGTAAGAGTAGAAAAGACTTGCCCTGAGTTTAAATTCTATTAGTTTTGTTATATGGGACACATTTCAGGCAAGCGGATGATGTCCGGATTTGTCGGAGATTAAGCCGCATCAATTCCCCAACCTTTCACCCTATCAGATGAGGAGTGACAGATGAAAAGAGTTCTCCTGTTTGCGGCAGTGCTGCTGACCTTGATCATGATGTTTGGATGCAGCAAGACGCCGCAGATTAACGGTCCAAGTGACTCGACGAATCTGGGTCAGTTAGTTCAGCGCCCGGAATTCATCGACACCCGGCCGCCGAGTGCCATTGCACTGGCTACCGTAAAACCGACGGCCGACTATACTCCGATAGCCTATAAGCCGCCGCAACCGCCGCCGGACACCGGTGCCGATCCCAACCCCAACCCGGCTCACAAATACGCCTATATCGTTGGTATCTCCGACTACGAGGGTACGGCCAACGACTTGCAGTTCTGTGATGATGATGCGCAGGATATGAAGTCATATTTTCAGTCGCAGGGATTCACTATTCGGATGGATCTGGATCGGAACGCCACCGCCACCGCAGTTGAGGCCGGTCTTAACTGGCTGGTTTCCGTGGCCGTCCCGGGCGATGAAGTCGCCTTTGCCTATTCCGGGCATGGCGCCAAAGCTCAGGGGTATGGCTCCAGTCTGATTTCGACCGACCTGTATTATCTGACCCATGGCTGGGTAATGCAGAAATTCAACGCAGTCAACTGCAGCAAAAAACATATCTCCCTTGATGCCTGCGTTATTGGTGGCTTCCTCACCGACTGTGTCAACGGGACAATGATGGCACTGGCGTCGAATAGCACATATTCGTATGATGCTCCCGATCTCAATAATGGTGCCTGGACTTATTACTGGATTGAGGCTGTCGAAGATCAGGGTAAGATCTACGCCGAAGATGCCGCAACCTACGCGGAGGCCGGGATGAAGGCCTGGGCAGCGCTTTACCATCTCAGGGTCAGCCCTACCCACTCCGATAAATATACCGGGATGTTCGATATTTAGCAGTTCGGTATTGAAGATTAGCAGAAGCTCATCGCTTGCGATGGGCTTTTTTTATGGGAATATCTGCTTTAATATATGGACAGACCGGCGAATCAGATTTATGTTACCGGCGTAAAACGGGATCGACATGCGATGTATCCCGTCACCCGCTGTTATTACTTTTCACCGTGATTCGCCTCGGCTGCCTGATCGGCAATATCAACATTTTCGGTTTCAAGTTATCCGGCCTCAATGGTGGCCAAGATTATTCTGGCGCAGGTGATAGTTTCAATCCTTATAATGATATAATTCCTTTGCCGGCCAGCCCTCGGCGTGGGCGAATGCTCGCTGGACCGGCGTTCTGGAGAAGCGGGACGGCAATTGGGTGATGATGCAGATGCATTTCTCGCACTCGCTGGAGGATATGCAGGCGGCGATAAAGAAGGCGCTGGAAAGCAAAACGCCGTAAAGAACTGTCCGGGGCCGAGCTCACTTGCGCGGCGCCGGAGTAGGTACCGTTGTTGCGAAAAGGCCACGCCCGGTAGTTGCATCAATAATCTCATGAATGAAATTCCTCGCATAGGTTGGCGGCTGCGGCGTGCCGCGAGGCGGATGAAAATAAATGGGTGGAATTCCCCGAAGAGTGATAAACCATACGAGCCGAGGGGTTTGGTAGCGCGCATAGCCGGGCCGTGAGTACATAAGGAGTACCGCATCTATCTGTTTGGCCGACTTTGGGCTATGCATGCAAGAGTCGAGAGCCTGCAATAACGATATCTTAGGTGCAGGTCCGCTATATACCTGATAAACGTCGCCGCTGCTCAGCATTTGCGCCTCAGCGTCTACGGCGGACTTCACCGGCGCAATATTACTATCAATCTGTTGCGTTATTGTTGAAATCCTAAGAAGACACCCTTCAGCAGAATCAAGCAAGACTTGGAAGTTGTGAACAACTGATTTTCTTGATGATGTATCTGCGACGGTATTGCGCAAATCAATGTTGGTGAATGACGCAGACCATATGTGACGGCCGTTTATCTTTTCATGGACAAATGGTGTTTGGTCATCAAACAGCATTATCATCTCTGGCGCAGGTTGTTTTTGCACATCAAAATTGCTTATTGATAAAAATCCAGTATACTCTACTGCTCGTTGTAGAGCCTTCTGCGGTATTGGCGTATAACTGGATTCAATCCCATTTTCATGCGAACCAATGGGAACGATTATAAGCACAACAATTGGAAGAATGACACGCGCAAATATGGGCAATTGATTAATGCGAATGGACATACAACACCTCTAAACTAAATGCTTTCATTAATTCTATTATCAATATCAGCCTATTATGGTTGTGGATTATTATCATAAATTAGAATAGAATTATCGCCAGTACGCATAATAATCCACTCCAAAGGTTCATCAGAATATGGTTCATAATCTTGAAAATAGGGATTTAGATAATTTTGGTCATTAACCGTCTTGTAGCCGCAGGTAGTGAACTCGCACTTTTCATAGGTGGTACCCACCATGTCATCCTCAAAATTCAGGATTTCGGCACTCCAACCAATAGCTTCGCCAAACTTATTAATCCAGAACTCATCAGGAATTGATCGGAAAATAACGCCGTCATATTTAAATAACCAAGTGCCGTCGGTAGGATCAAGTTCGCTTGCATAGATATGGTATTGGCTCGGTTGGGGATAGTCGACTCTATCGTACCAGGCAGTAGGAGTGATTTCGGCGCCCTTTACTTCACAATATTTGAAGGGAAAAATCGCGTCGCCGAAAGCACTATCGCGTTCCATCCCATAGCCCATTTGAGCCCACTCGTTACCATCGTGCATAAATATATTAATATAGGCGACACTAAAAGCATTTCTAATAATACCTACGGAATTGCATAATCTGCCATATCTTGTTGCAATATTCGCCTTAATTGCGACAACATCCTCTTTTACTTTCTGAATTTGCGCATATTTTCTGCCGCCTGTGCAGCAGCTGATATGGCAGTTGGCGGTGTCCCAGTCGGAGGTGGAGATATAGACGGAGAGGGCCGAACTCGTGTGGTGTGCCTTCTTTATGTCGCCACAGTCATACGAATCCGAATAGACGTATACATAAAAATCATAATTGCCGCTGGCGTGTATCATAGAATAATCAACGGTAATGTCGCATTGCATAGTTGAGGCCTGACAGTGTAACATATGGAGCGGCCCCAGGCCCAATAATTGACCACCGTGCTTGACTCCAATCTGGCAATAATAGTCGCCGGCAGTGGAACTGTCGAAGAATGAAATCTCCAACTTATTGGCACAACAATCCATCTGTTGCTGGGCAGCAAGAGCCAAATTGCCAATACCCGTATTTTTGGGACCTTTGCATCCAGCCATTAGCATAAGAGTCAGCATTAATAATTGAACTCCAAGTATTTTACAACCGGTTAATCTATTTGGTTTCATATCTTTATCCTCTGAACTACATATCTTTATTTTGAGCTGCAATTATGGGCATATTGGTGGCGGCCCGCCTTTATACAAGAAATTTATCAAATATGTCACATCCTGGGTATTTATGAGGCAATTGTTGTTCACATCGGCACACTGTTTAGGGTCTGGCGCTGCTTGGCCTTTGTAAAGAAAATTGATCAAATAGGTTACATCTGCCAGGTTGACGGAGCCGCTACCATCGGCATCCCCGCAAGTAAAAGCCAATGTTGTCGGTTGTGGGCCGATTCTGGTTACCTTCACGCCGTTCAGATTAGTGCTATATGCATTATACCAGCCGCCAATAAGAAAACCACCTTCAACTACTTGCGCTATAGAATTGGCTTCCGCGCTAGTATCGGGGTTGGCAAAGACTTTGGTCCAGATCGTGTCACCGCAGCGGTTAGTGCGCTGCATGAAGAATTCGCGAGCGCTGCCGCCAGAGCCGGTTGCAATGCCGCTCAGGATGAAGCCATGATCGGACGTTTCCCTTATTGCCGTCCCCAGGTCGTAAGTCGTTGGCATAATTGATTTTGCCCAAAGCATACTTCCGGACGAATTGAATTTTTCGATGAGAATATGTAGCTGTTTCTGACCGGTGCAGATGTAACTGCCGTCGCTGCTGATAATCAGGTCATGTAATGCCCCATAAGCGAGTCTGGTCCAGAGAGTATCACCTGATGAGTTAGTTTTGATCACGCGATCATAGCTGGCTACTACGTATCCCTGGTCGGATGTCTGCTTTACTGCGTATCCCTCGCCTCCGGGCATTAATACTTTCATCCAGAGGCTGTCGCCCAATGGTCCGGCGCGGAAAAGAAGCAGACTGTCGTTGCGACGCCCGGTAGCTATAAACCCGCCGTCAGCAGTGTTCTCCACGTCATATGCGACTTCACTGGCTGCGGTACCATAGCTGCGGGTCCAAATTGTGTCGCCATCATAATTGGTTCTTATAAAGTATAAGTCATAACCATAAAAGGGAGCCGGACCGCATGTTCCGGCAATGATATACCCCCCACTGGCAACCGCGGCGATTGAGTAACCATATTGATATGGTTTATATGAATAGCTTTTAGTCCAATTTACATTGCCGCAGGGATCGATATTTTTAAGCTTTATTTTGGCCGAGTCGTTCAGGAGCAAGGCAGCAGCGCCGTTTATTGTATCAATATGGATCGAATCGGGCGAGGGGGGCGGGATCGAAACTTCCTGGTAAAGCATACAGATGGTGTTTTGGGGCGGATCGGCCCACTGCTGACAGATAAACCAACTCGTATCCACGATGGGTGATGCTTCCATATCCTCGATAATATTCTCGCGGTAGGTGCGGCTCCAGCTGCTGCTATCATACCCGCAACTGCTGCGTATGACATAGACGGAATCGCGGAAGGTGTTCTCCACATAAGGCACGAATTTGGAACGCGTGCGAACTTCATAGGTGTAATATCCGGCACTAAAGGAATCGATTGAAAGGTAGTAATCGAGATGATAACCGGGCACATTCAATGATTCATAATCCTGCTGCAGAACCACGCCATTGTGGATTACTTTTTTCCAGGTTTCGGTAGCACCACTTTGCTGCCATTCGAGTGTAATGTAGTCATAGCCGGCAGGTATAGTACGTGCGGTATATGATGACTTATGCGAGAGTACATCATTACCTAATGCATAACCTCTGATGCCAGTAATGGGTCCGAAATATTCTGTTGCGAAGGCATCGCCAATCAATGCAGGCATGGGTGCTGTGCCAACATCTTCCCATGCTTCCGCCATTTTGAAACGGAAAGGGTAATAGAGTTGGCCATCGCCCATCCCTATTTCGCCATAGACCGCAAAAAGAGTCTCAAGGTCCGAGGAAAACTCGTAAATTGTGGCGTTGCGTCGGTCAAGAACATAGATATTGCCAAAAAAGTCGACATCAATGGAGATTAATTGAGTTTCGGCGGGGAATGAAAAATTGCTGGAAACAAAGGAATATGGAGGAGACGTTTGAATGCGGACAATACGGTTGTTGCCGGCGTCAACCACATAGAGATATGAAGTATTCAGGCCATAAGAGCCGCCCCTTCCATAACAAATAGCAGAAGGGTTCTGCAATTGACCTATACCGCTGCCGGGTGCAAACAATCGCACACGTTGTTCAAAGGTATAGTGGCCTGTCACCTCATAGATGTCAACGATGCAATTCTCGCCGTCAAGTACTGCCACTTCTCTTTGAGGATTGGACCCCATGGTAAGATTGGCTGATGCTACATCTGAGACTACATCGTAATTATTGCTTAATACAGTAAAATATGATAGACTTCCGTCAGCCAGTTGCTCGTAGATCAACGCTCTTCCATTCATAGCGTCAGCCACAATGACTACTTCCGGCATTAGATGAGCTACTGCAGCCGGCTGTTTGAATTGATAGGGTCCGATGCCAAATTCACCGGGCCAATTATTATTATCCTCGTTCTCTGCGTCGGTAATAACTATTCTATTCCAGGGGGGATCGACAGCAAACATATATTCATGATTGAGGAATGTATAATGCGGGTCATGAAATTTGATAGGAAGAATGTCTGTCGGGCCCCCAAAGATAATGGAGCCATGATACAAGCGTATGCTTTCGAGAACGGTGAATCTTTCAATATTCTCATAATAATTTTTCGGCAACAACAAGTGATTGCTTCTTGGAGGAGCCTCATCATCCCGCATAACACCTTGATTATCTTGTGGATACCCGATATCCGGCAACATTTTTATTCTCGCGGAATCAATGAATGCATTTATTTTATTAAGGGAAGCGAGGGGATCAAGAATCGTCATTGTGGTGTAGTTCTCGGCGAACTCCAAATTGATTGAATCCAGCACAAGGGCCTCATTCATACGCAAGTAGAGCAATGTTCTGCATATTAGATTGCTGTCTGTTTCATCAAAGCCCCTGATTTTTATCAATAATTTTTGGTCAATAATCAGGCTATAGGAATTTTCAATGCCAGCCTCGCTGTTTACAAAATGGCCTATCTTCTCGAGGGCCTGATATCGTTCGCTCGCACTAAAAAGGTTTGCTATCATATCCAAATTATATTGTTGGGGATCATTTATCGCCTGGGTCAGGGCCCTGATAACCAGATAAATACGATCTTGCACATTTACATTTGCAACAGCAGCCGAACTTCTGCCCAAAGCCTCACTTGCCTGCAGCAATAAGATTGCGGTAATTAATGCTAACGTCAATCCAAACACCCTGAGAGATATTGCTTTGTTTTTCATAATGACCCCAGCCGCTATAATAAGTTCAATCGTCTAGCGTCCTTAGTTGCCACACTGATTTATCAAAACTTTATCGTTTTCGTCGTGAGCTTTCCCCAAGCTGCCTAATCTATTGACGAGGTACCCGTTCAATTTATAAATAAGAATTATCACTCACTTCTGTCAAGCCATTTTTTTGGTTTTGCGGGCGTAAAAATGCTGAAGCTATAATTCGTTTGACAAGCCCCCCCAAAAGGGGTATAATTAGGGCTAAATTGCCGATTTTGAGCGTTAATCGCCCGGAATCGACCGTATATTAGGCGATATGGACGGAGATAAACTTAAAAGCATTGTCAAACCGGTCGAGGAAGACCTGGCTCTGTTTGACTCCCGGCTGGTCTCATTTCTAACCGGCGATTCCCCGCTAATCACCTCGATTGCGCAGCACCTGATGAAAAGCAAGGGGAAACGAATCCGTCCGGCCATTCTTTTCCTTTCGGCGCGGGCGGCCGGCTTTTTCACCGAGCATACTATCAATGGGTCGCTGGGCATTGAGCTTATCCATACCGCAACCCTGCTTCACGATGATGTGGTCGATGATGCCGACCTGCGGCGGGGAAACGAAACGGTCAATCACAAATGGACCAATCTTATCGCGGTTCTCATGGGGGATTATCTGTTCGCCAAGGCATTTAAAATCCTGCTCAAAACCGAATCGATGGAGTTGATCGACGCCATTTCGAACGCCACCGAACGGGTGTCTATCGGTGAATTGCGGCAGGTGGAAGAAACCTCCAATTACGATCTCTCCGAAGAAGAGTATATGAAGATAATTACCGATAAAACCGCTTCGCTCTTTGCGGTTTCCTGCGCGGCGGGCCCGATTCTGGCCCGCAAGAATGGAAATATCCGCGAGAAATTCACCTATTTCGGGGAGAAAATAGGAACCGCATTCCAGATTGCCGATGACCTGCTCGATTATGTCGGCGATGCGGTCGTAACCGGCAAGGAGCCGGGCAATGATGTTATTACCGGCAAAGTGACTCTGCCTCTGATTTATTCGTTGCGTCACGGAGAAAAAGACAAGAACCGCGAAATAATGAGACTTTTGGGAAACGGGGTCAAGAAGAGAGAGTTTCACACAATATTGAAATATGTGACCGAGTCGGGCGGAATAGACTATGCCTACCGGCGGGCGGCCGAGATATCTCGGGAGGGCTGGACAGCAGTCGGCGGTTTGAAAGACTCGGCCTATTATCGCTCGCTCCAGGGGATGGTCGATTATTCCACATTACGGGTGGGGTGATTCCTTTTCCCGATTATTTTTGAACTCTGTCCTGTTCCCGGTGTATCCCTTTTAAGAATCTATGTTCGGCATAAAGGAATTATCGTTTAATCTTCTCACCGGTCACCCCTTTCTGACCGCTCTCTTTTTTATTCTCTTTCTGCTCTTTGCCGTTTATTTGTATCGTGTCACCAATCCGCCCCTTTCGCGAAGCATCCGAATCCTCCTGACTTCTCTTCGGATTGTCGCCGTCATCGCCCTCTTTTTGGCCATTTTCGAACCGGTGCTCTCATACCGGCGGGAGTATGAAAGAACACCGCGATCGACTCTCCTGATCGATAAGTCGAAAAGCATGGAGATTGACGAAGAGGGAAAAACCCGCAGCCAGAGGGCGGATTCGCTTACAGCATCCGCTCCGTTCGAGGATTTCTCGGGACGGTTTGATTTAAAACGGCGATACTTTGCGGGAGGATTGATTGAAGAGCTGTCGAGCGCTGATCTGGATAAAACGGCGCTGGGCGAGGCGATGAGCAAACTGGCCGAGGAAGAAACCGCCGCACCCTCGGAATACTGGCTGCTTCTCTCTGATGGTATTTCCAACAGCGGCGTTTCGCCCCTGACAGCGGCGATGAAAGTCAAAACTCCTATTTATGCGATCGGTATCGGCACAGAAATTGGCGAAAAGGATGTCGCGATATCGGGACTTGACTATAATCAGGTGGTTTTTGCCGGAAAGCCGACTGAAGTGACAGTCCATCTGGAGTGGTCGGGGATGAATAATGAGGAAATCAAAATAGAGATTCGAAGCGGGCAGAAAGTTTTGCAGGCGAAGTCGCTCGAATTGGCCGCGGGTAATTTGAAGCAGGAAGCAAAAATCAGTTTTACCCCGGAGCGGCCCGGTCAGCAGACTTTCCGGATCGAGATTCCGAAACTCGAAGGGGAGAGTTCCACCGATAACAACAGTCGTTCTTTCTCCATGACCGTTCTGAAAAGTAAGTTGAAAGTGCTTTTGACTGCCGAACATCTTGACTGGGAATATGCCTTTCTGAACCGTTTTCTGGCCACCGCACCGGACCTGGAGTTGACTACGGTCGTCTCGAGAAAGGGGGGTGGGTATCTGGGCGAGCCTTTTCCCTCCCGGCAGGAGGAATTGAATCAATACGATCTGCTGATTCTTTATGATATTGATCTCGAGGCGCTCAAGTCGAAGGCGGGATTATTCAAATCATTTCTGGACGATAAGGGAGGCGGGATGCTGGTTTTCCTCGGCGAAAATTATCTCAGGAATCCTTTTCCTAGGTGGCTCGATGATTATCTTCCCTTTGTCTCCCGCGCACGCAGCGCCAAACCGCTTTTTGTGAAATTCAATGGAAGTCCAGCGGAGAATTTTCTTTTTCATCCGGCGGTGCGGCTTTCCGAGGATCGTCAAGGAATCCGCGAAGGCTGGAGCAATCTCCCGCCCTTTGAAATGTATATACCGGTTGACTCGATCGTCCCGGGGACGGAAATTCTGGTCAGCGCCAATATCGACGCCCGCCGTAAAGAAATGCCGGTGCTGGGCTACCGGAATATCGGGGCCGGCAAAACGCTGGCAATGGCGGCAACCCCTTTCTGGCACTGGGCTTTCTTTGGCTACGGATTTGGCGGTGGGGGCGAGGAGTACAAGAGATTTTTTGATGGGATAGTCAATTGGCTTTCGCTGAAAGAGGAATCAGATCCGATAAGAATCACTCCTGATAAAACGATATACACGCGGGGAGAAAGGGTCGGTTTTTCCGCCTCGGTTTATGATCTGGCTTTTCGACCGATCATTTCCGCCTCGGGCTATATCGCTCTTACCGGCGAAAACAGCGGCGATACCATTGTCGCTCAATTTCTGGAGAGCGGCGAAGGGCGGTATCGGGCCGAATTTGATATCCTTGCTCCGGGAAAATACAGATATTTGGGAAACATCGAAAAGGAGGGGAAAAAATTGCGGGAGAGTTCCGGTCAGATTGCGGTGGAGCCTTTTTCCATAGAGGATTATCAGCGCCGTCCCGATTTTGACCCCATGACTCAGGTGGCGCAAATGACCGGTGGCAGGTTTTACCGCTTGAATGAGGCCGACAGCCTCTATTCCCGGCTGAATAACCGACCGATTGCAGTTACTCTCCAACAGGAAATTGTTATCTGGAATAAATTCTGGCTGTTGACGATTTTTATTCTCGCTCTCGGTCTGGAATGGTTGTTGCGAAAGCGATATCAATTGATTTAGGTAATTGCCCCCCTCTTTTCCCGACTTCTCAGGATGACACGATTGTTATGGACAATCATGCCTTTAAACCATAAATTGCCCCCGAAAAGTTTGTGGAGTGAATATATTTCAGGAGAAAAATGAAGATAGCTGTTATCGGCGCGGGGCTTATGGGACGGGCGATAGTCTATGATTTGAGTCGGGCCGAAGGGGTAGTGAAAGTGGGGCTTTTTGATGTCGAGCCGGAGCCGGCTGAGGAAGTAGCCCGGAAGTACGGTAATCAGATTACGGTTTCGGGTGAGCTCGACGCCCATGACGAGGACAAAGTGGCGGCTGCCCTTAAAGAGTTTGATGCCTGTGTTTCCGCGGTTCCTTACCGATATAACGAGGGGCTTACCCGAGTGGCCATTCAGAGCCGGACCCATTTTTTTGATCTGGGTGGAAATAATGATGTGGTTAGCCTCCAGTTTGCGATGGATGCCCAGGCAAGAGAAGCCGGCGTTACGGTTATCCCCGATTGCGGTCTGGCGCCGGGGATGGTTTCGGTCCTGGCCGCCGCGGGCATAGTCGAATTTGACAAAGTGCAATCCCTGAGAATCAGGGTCGGCGGTCTTCCGCAGAGCCCGCGTCCGCCGCTCGGTTATCAACTGGTTTTTTCCTCAGAGGGGCTGATTAATGAATACTGGGAGCCGGTTATCATATTGGAAAACGGCCAGCCGCGCACGGTCAATCCGATGACCGCAGTAGAAGAACTTGAATTTGACGGTATCGGTCAGCTCGAGGCTTTTTATACTTCCGGCGGAACCTCCACTCTCCCGCAGACATATCGCGGGGTGATAGATTTTCTTGATTATAAGACCATTCGCTATCCGGGACACTGCCAGCTTTTCAAACCGATGCTTGAAATCGGGCTGGGATCGCGCGGCCCGATTAGAATTGGTGAAGTCCAAGTTGAGCCACGAGAAGTTTTCAAGAAAGTATTGGAGAGAAATCTAACCTATAATGAACCGGATCTGGTGCTCGTGCGTCTGACTTTCGAGGGAATAAAAGCCGGCCGGCCCAAGACCCTGGTCTATGAAATAATCGATCGTCAGGATAATCGCACCGGATTGACCTCCATGATGCGGTGTACCTCTTTTCCGGCGGCGATCATTGCCTGGATGGTGGGAGTGGGGAAGATCGAAAAACGAGGTGTTGTCCCTCAGGAACTGGCGGTTGAGCCGCAGTCCTTTATTGCCCAGCTGAGAAAAAGGAATATTAATCTGACCATTAAGGAAAGCTGATATTTCCTGCAAAACTTAAAGATATAGTTCCTGGAGCATGTTTGTCCTGTTTCTGCCGATTCTTTTGAGGGGGGATATTGAATCCCGAAGGGGGACCGAAAATTCCAAAAAAAGACTTGAAAAAATTGTAGTTATTGTCCATATTGTCCTGATTTTATACGTATTTTGAATGATAGAGAAGCAATTAAGAAATAAGTGAATAAGGAGTAAACTATGCAACTTTCAAGAAAAGCGGACTATGCGTTAAGAGCGGTCATGCACTTTTCCGGTTTGCCCAAAGGCAAATTAGCTTCAATAGGCACGGTCGCCAAATCTCAGAAAATTCCTCGTGAATTTCTGGCCAAAATACTGAAAGATTTGACCTGGGCCGGGCTTCTGGTTTCCTATCAGGGGGTGACGGGCGGTTATCGGCTGGCTCGCCCGGGAAAGGATATTTCTTTTCTTGATGTGATTGAAGCGATGGAAGGGCCTATCTGCCTGAACCTTTGCTGTGAGGGTGACAGGTGTGAGTGCGAACACTACAAAGGATGCAAGATGCGTGATTTCTGGGTTAAGCAGCAGAATTCTTTCCGCAAGGCGCTGTCACAGGCGAACTTCGGCAAGTATAAGGCAATCCTGAAAGATTCCTGATCGCAGTTCCCGCTGCGATTTTACATTGCGCCCCAAAAGTGAATGATGGACACTTTTGGGGCGTTTTATTTTGGGGAAGGGTTCTCCGGGGTTGCATTTCACGCCATATTAATTATATTCCTGCAGAATTTCAGGTATGGCTGGGTCTTCAACGGCGGAGTCTTGTCCGGAACAATTCAGCCCCATCCTGATTATATAATGTACCAGGAGGAATGTGATATGAACCTTGAAGATAAGGATTATAAGATTCGAGTCGGGCTGGCGGAAATGTTAAAGGGCGGAGTGATCATGGATGTGGTCAGCCCGGAGCAGGCCAAAATCGCCGAGCAGGCCGGTGCCGTCGCGGTTATGGCGCTGGAAAGAGTGCCGGCCGATATTCGCGCCGAAGGCGGGGTTGCCCGAATGGCCGATCCGGCCATAATCGAGGCGATCAAGAAAATCGTCACCATTCCAGTCATGGCCAAATGCCGTATCGGGCATTTTGCCGAGGCGCAGGTGCTGCAGGCTCTGGAAGTCGATTTTATTGATGAATCCGAGGTCCTGACACCGGCCGATTACAAATACCATATTGACAAGTGGCAATTCCGGGTTCCTTTTGTTTGCGGTTGCCGCAATCTCGGAGAGGCTCTGCGAAGAATTTCCGAAGGGGCGGCGATGATCCGGACCAAAGGGGAGGCCGGGACGGGTGATGTCTCGGAGGCGGTCAAGCATTTGCGGGAGATCAATTCGGCCATGAAGCAGTTGACGATTATGTCAGCCGAGGAACTCAACGGCGCCGCCAAAGAGCTGGCCTCGCCGCTTGATTTGGTCAAATTGGTGGCTCGCCTGGGGAAACTTCCGGTGCCGAATTTCGCCGCGGGCGGAGTGGCGACTCCGGCCGATGCGGCTCTGGTGATGCAACTGGGCGCTGAGGCGGTTTTTGTCGGCAGTGGGATTTTCAAGTCCTCTAACCCCGAGAAGCGAGCCACGGCTATTGTCACCACAGTGGCTCATTACCGCGATCCCAAGGTTGTGGCCGAATGCAGCCGGGGACTGGGTGAAGCGATGAAGGGGATTTCCGCCGCCAGTATCCCGCAGGATTCGCTGCTCCAGGTGCGCTAATCACGATTTTCAGGCGCGCTGTTTGGAAATTATGTATTCCGATCTGACGGTAGGGGTGCTGGCGCTGCAGGGAGATTATGAAAGACATCTCCACCGCCTTATTTCACTCAAAGCCAATACCTGCGAAGTCCGGGTCAAAGAGGATCTGGACGGCCTTGACGGGCTTATAATCCCCGGCGGCGAATCAACCACCATGAATCTCCTGATAGACCGATTTGGCCTTCGCGACAGACTGGTGGAATTCTGCCGGAAGAAAGGGGTTTGGGGAACCTGCGCCGGAATGATACTTCTGGCTCGGGAGGTTGATGGCGCGCGTATCCGACCGCTGGAGATAATCGATATCAGGGTGCGTCGAAACGCTTATGGCCGTCAATTGCATTCCTTTCATACCTATATAAAGGCGGCGCTAAATGGCGCGCCGGCGGCTCTCCAGGCATCATTCATTCGTGCGCCGATGGTGTTGCATTACGGGCCGGAAGTGAAGGTTATTGCCAAATATGAAGAAACGCCGGTGCTCCTGTTTCAGCGGAATTGTCTGGTCAGCTCCTTCCATACGGAACTGGATGACGATCTAACTCTCACCCAATATTTCCTGAATAATTTCGTATCTCTTTTTAAATAGGCAGACGAAGAATCGGCCGGGAGGGAAAATCTTCCAAAATCCGATTTTCAGCCTGAGAAAAGAATCCTGCCTGAGGAGGAGTCTCTATTTCTTGCCCGGACTATAGAACTCCTCCGAGGGCAGGGTAATAAAGAGCGCAAATTGAGCCGGCCTGTCATCTTACCCGCATAAGCCAGTTGCATCACTACCCCATAAATGCTTAAATTGCCGCAGGAGAAGAATGGATTGAAGAAGATTATCATTGCCGAGCATTACGGTTTCTGCATGGGGGTAAAGCGGGCCATATCAATTGCCGAAGAGACCATGCTTCATGACAGGCGGGTAACCATTCTCAACGAGATCGTGCATAATGAGGCAGTCGTGGAGAAGTTTAAGGCGGCCGGGGTCGGCCAGGCGAGCTCATTGGAAGAGATAGACGGTGGAACGGTTATAATTCCGGCTCATGGCGCGTCGCCGGTGGTTTTCCAGGCGGCGCAAAAACGCGGTCTCAAGGTAGTTGATGCAACCTGTCCCCTGGTGATTCGCATCCATCAAATTATTAAAAAGCTTGCCGAAAATGGCTACCACATACTGCACTTCGGCGATGACGCCCATGATGAAACGATCGGCATTGTCGGCTATGCTCCAAAGCAGGTCACGGTTATTGCAAATCTGGCGGCCGTGCAGGCGCTCGGTCCTATCGGGGGGAAGTTGGCTTTGACTTCACAGACTACGGCCCGCACCGCCGATTTTGCCGAGGTCGAAAGAGAGGCTGCGGCAAAATATCCACAGATTGAAGTGTTCAATACCATCTGCAATGCCACCAATCAACGCCAGGCCGCTATCATGGAGTTGGCCCCGAGGGTGGACCTGATGCTGGTGGTCGGCTCGCAGTCCTCGGCCAATTCCAAGCGGTTGGCGCAGATCTCGGCCGCTATCTGCGGACGGGGTTATTTGATCGATTCCGGCAATGATATATGCGCAGAGTGGTTCCAGGCCAGTGGCGTCGAGATTGAAGTGGTGGGACTGTCGGCGGGTGCTTCCACGCCCGATTTCCTTATCACCGGGGCAATTGAGAAGTTGAAAGAGATTGCCGGGGGTGCTGTTGAGGTCATTTATCCCCGGCGGCAGTCAGTTCAAAATAGGCTCGCCCTTAAAGATGATGACGAGTGATTGTTTATTCGCCGGCGAAAGATTTCCGGAAGAACATCCCATGGCATAAAACAGGATTTTTTGTAATCATAATTGGTCGAAAATTTCTTTACCCAATCATCAAATTATGGTTGACAACAAAGAGTCGGGCCAGCATATTTATATAGGTTAGGACGGCTAGGGTAGATCCCTTAAGACGGCGAAGAGTCGAATTCGAGACTCATTTCAGCAGCCGCCGCTCAGCACCTTCACCGAGGCAGGGAACTTTGGCAACAAGGGGTTGTTGTCCGGAGTTAACAGATAGGAAAGGAATCTGAAACTTATTAGCCTGCTCAGAAGTATACTGAATAGAAAGTGAAAAATTGAACAAGCGTCGGGACGGAAATAAAATTTGTGAAAGAGGAACTAGTTGATGTTAATATATTGCGGGACAATTCGTTACCGAGAGTTGACCTTGTGCGGAAATAGACATAATTTAGTGGACTTTTTGACTGATAATGTATATAATATAAGCCTTTTTGACGGAGAGCCGATAACAAAAGTACAGGCTTCCCATCATTTAGATAGATAATAGAGCACTTAACGAGTTTAGTTTTGTCTGGTTTAAGAAAAGAATCCTTTTTGATATTCTGGAGGTATGATGCTGAAACGAGTTGACATTTACACTCACCCTGATGATTCCAGTTGCCACGAGGTAATGCAGTTTCTTCGGACGCAGGAATTTGATCTTAGAGTCCGTGATCTCAGTAACCGACCGCTTACTTCGGTAGAGATTTCCCTCCTCATCAAGCATTTCGATACGAAGCACTTCATTAACACCGCATCCAAGGCCTTTAAGAAGCACCATCTGGATAAGATGATGCCTACCCGGCAGGAGTTGATTCAGATGCTGGCGGCCGATAATGAGCTCTTGAGAATGCCCATTATCGTTTCCGGGAGGTTGATGACGGTGGGATGCAACCGGCAGAAGATAATGGAGATGTTGCAGATCAAATCCAATGGTTCCGGTTCGACCGAAAGTACGGCCAGGACGGAAAATGGTTCCAGAGGATCCAGGTCCTGATATTTTCGTTACCATTTTGTCCGAATCTGATTATATTTGATTCCATGTCAATCCTAAGAGCGAGGAAAGTGCATGGATATCCAACGAGAAACCCTTGAGGTTGATTTACTTGTTGTAGGGGCGGGCCCGGCAGGGCTTTCTTTTAGTTATCACCTGGCCAGTCTTATCAATCAATCCGGAGGCAAAGTTGCTATGCCGGAAATTATGGTTATTGAAAAGGGCTCATATACGGGAGCTCATTCATTATCGGGCGCCATACTTGATCCGCGAAGTATTCGCGAGATGATGCCGGATTTCAAAGAAAAAGGGCTTCCGATTGAAAATGAGGTCGGCCCTGATTCCCTTTATTATTTCACCAAGAAATCGCAGCATAAATTTCCCATACTGCCGCCTCCTTTTAAGAATGAGGGAAACTATATCGTTTCTCTAAATAAAGTGGCGGGATGGCTGGCGGAGCAGGTAGAGGCAATCGGGATAAATATTTTTTCGTCCACCGGCGGCTTCGAACTTCTGGTCGAGAATAATCGCGTCACAGGGATACGTACGGTTGACCTCGGGCTGGATAAAGAGGGGCATCCGCGTCCCAATTTTGAGCCGGGGTCTTATTTGAAGGCCAAAGTGACGATTCTGGCCGAGGGGACTCATGGTTCGTTGGCCAAAGAGGCGATTGACAAACTCAATTTGCGCGATGGGCGGCTCCCGCAGGCTTATCTCACCGGTGTTAAGGAAGTTTGGGAGATTCCGGAGGGGCGCCTGCGTCCGGGTGAGGTTATACATACTTTCGGCTGGCCGCAGCCGAGCGAGGAATATGGCGGCGGATTTATTTATGCCATGAGCAATAAGATGGCGGCAATCGGGTATGCGGTCGGGCTCAACAGCCCCAATCCTACCAGTGATGCGCATTACAAGTTCCAGCAATTTAAGCTTCATCCTTTCGTGAAAAAGATTTTTGAGGGCGGGACGATGCTTCACTACGGCGCCAAGACTATCCCCGAGGGGGGGTACTATGCCATGCCGAGGTTGTACCATGACGGTCTTCTGATGGTCGGTGATGCGGCCGGATTTCTTAACGCGCAGAAGCTGAAAGGGATTCATCTGGCAATCAAGTCGGGGATGCTGGCCGCGGAGACAATATATGATGCGCTGGAGAAGCATGATTTCAGCGTCGGCGTCCTTAAAGGGATGCAGCGGCGGTTTGAAAATTCCTGGGCCAAAGATGAATTGTATGCCGTGCGTAATTATCACGCCGGTTTTGACAGCGGCCTTCTGGGCGGCATGTTCCATGCCGGGCTGCAGATGCTGAGCCGAGGGCGGGGACTTATTGACCGCGCCACCACCCGGCCGGATCATCAGCATATGATGCATTTGCGCGATTATGTCACCCAGCGCGGCGATGATGCGGTCAGCAAGGATCTGAAATTCGATAACAAATATACTTTAGATAAACTGACGGATGTTTATCACAGCGGCACCAAGCATGAGGAAGAGCAGCCGCCGCATCTGGTCATATCCGACTATAATATCTGCAACGGGATTTGCACCGAGCAGTTCGGCAATCCCTGCCGGCATTTCTGCCCGGCGCAGGTATACGAGATGGTTGAGGATGCGGCCAATCCGGGGAAGAAGAAACTGCAGTTGACCCCCTCAAATTGCGTGCATTGCAAGACCTGTGATATCGCCGACCCGTATCAGGTAATCAAGTGGGTCGTCCCCGAGGGGGGGGGCGGGCCGAACTATACCAATATGTGATTGATTCCGGCGGGAGTCAGCTCCCGCCGGGGGAAATCATCTGTGCTTCTCGCGGGTCATGTTTCCTGCAAATTTGACGATTAATTAAAATGGCTAAAGGGCGAGACGCCCGATTTATTAATTTTTCATGGGGGATATTATGGCTAACACAGAAATCCAGCACAAAGTGGAGAACTGGGTGCGGGTAAATTTCCTTGAGCGGAAATATGATTGTTCTTTCACTGAAAAGAAAGTCCCGCTGATTTGGGGTGGTGTATTTAAATTTGATGCCGTCAGCGAGAATGGCAAAATCGTGGCAAGCATTTCGACCAGTGGGGCTTATACCGCAAGCGGGAAACCTGGAATTGGCAAGAAACACAAACTCCTCGCCGATACGGTATTTCTTCTCAATGTGAAGGATGCCGCGAAAATAATGCTGATATTCACTGAGAAGAATATGCGGGACCAGTTCGAGGAGGAGCGAAAAAGAGGCCGATTTCCGCACAATATCGATTTGATCGTTGTTGACTTACCCGTGCAACTCCGCGCATCATTAATGGAATCCAGACAGAAGGCCTCTCAGGAAGTGGCCCCCAGAGGATAATAAGGATGAATATCGGACAGTTAATCTCGGAGCCATACAGGGGCACGGCAGGGCCGTACTCCATCAATTTATATTATATATTGTCGGTGTGAAATCAATGGGGCGTATGCAATACGCCCCTACGGGAATCCCAGTTATTAGGGCAAAATGCTTTAAAATTTAAAAAGGACAGCGGTTGGGCTGTCCTTTTATGAATTCAGTTCGCCGTAACGCTTTTCTAAAAATTCCAGATAAATCCTACCATGGGAATGCCCGGGAAAAAGAAATCCTCGCTGAGAACATTGAATAAAGCCAGGTCAACAGAAATACTCTCGCCGAAAAATCTGAGTCCATACGATATTAGGGGATTATCGACATCGGGGAATTTCCAGTTCTCGCTGACAAAAGACAGGCGGCGGGCGATTCTATACTCGCCGCCGACAAGAACGGCCGGGCTTTCGGCGAATTCGTCACCCACATAACCATGCCCCACGCCGAACGTAAAGCTGTTATCCTCTCCGCCGATAGTACAGGTTCCAAAAACTATGCCCATGCTCTTGGGAGTATCAAAGCCGTCATCATCAAAGCCCGGAATCCTCATGATCAGGACACTTCCCGCGATGGCGACATTTTTCCCCGCATTGAAGCCTATTTTGGGAATCAAATAATAAAGCTGTTTGTCAATATCAACACCCGGAAATAACGAAACTCCTCCGCCAAGCGTAATGTTATCAGTCACCCCAAAGGAAACGCTGGGAAAGAATAGAAGCAAGTCCGAGAAATACCCCTGCCCCTTTTTAAGCATACGGCCGGTGGGTGAGAGATATAATCTGGTCTGATTCGGATTAGGGAACCAGAATTTGCCTCCCTTAAAAGATGAACTGGCCACCTCCTTGATTTCCACGATTTTGTCGATCGAAATCGTCATTTCGCCCATCTGGGTGGTAAAGGCGATGCTGTCGACATTGACTTTCGTGATCTTTCCAGTGAGAGTTGAACCGTCGTTCAATGTCAATATCTGGGTCTTGCCGGAATCCGGAACATGCAGCATGCCCGAAATATCTTTGGCCCAAAGAGACTGGCCGAGGCAGAGAATCAAGCCAATGGCCATTAAAAATGTCAAAACGAATCGAGCCGACCTGTTTTTGTCGCAGAGCATGTTACTTCCTCCCTCATGTTGATTTGATTATTTGCCAAAATACAATTAATCGATTAGTCATTTGTCTATCATAGTCAGTCTTTTTACGGCTAATGTCAAGGTATTTTTATAGAAACAGCGGATCCGGAATGCCGGCCTTCAGTCGAGCAATTTGTACATGGTGAACTCATCGACATATTCGCCGTCAACCAGAAGAGAATGCTTCCTCATCCCCTCGATTTCAAAACCCATTTTCTGATAAAGCCGAATTCCCCGCTCATTGTCGGCCATGACGGTCAACTCCAGGCGGTGCATCCCCTTTTCGCGGGCCCATTTCTCCATTTCCAGAAAGAGGTTTTTCCCGACGCCGCGGCCCCAAAATTCCCTGATGATTCCGAGCACGATATAAACCCGGTGCCGAATTCTTCGGGGTTCCCCGCCCATGGCCTGAAGAAAACCGATAATCCAGTTGTCATCCTCGGCCACAAAAACGGTCTGATTTTCTTTTGCAAGAATATTGCGGATTTTCTCGCGCATGGTTTCGACCGTTGCTCTTCTCTCGCCCGGTTCGTACATCATGAACCTGGTTTCATTATCAAGCATCTGTATCATGGCCAGGAACGCCTCGGCGTCCTCCTCCCTGATATGCCTGATTTTGATCATGCTTCGTGCTTCTCCTTGAATAAGGAACTCAATTTATAAGAAAGGGAGCACTCGCTGCCCTGGGTGGTTCGCAAAATTATGCAATGATGTCGGGAATCCAAAGCTGTCGGTTCATAAGACCCAAGAGCATCGGTCTTATCTTTCACCGGGAAAATAGCCAATTTGTGGTTAATGTCAATGGCTCTTAATCAAGACAAATATACTCTTGGAATAGAGAGGGTCGCATTAAAAAATCCTTGACATAAGGCAGAGTATGACTTAACCTAAAGCCCAGGAGTGTCCAAATTGCCTGACGTCATTGAGGCGGGGGATGGGCTAACTCGGCCCCCTCTCGCAACGATTTTGGAACCAAGAAAAGTAAGACAATCATTAAGCGAAATTGAATAATTAGCAGAAAGGTTAAGAAAACATCACGAAAAAAGTGAATTTGCCTTGACAAAAGTCGGAGATCTATTAATATCAGGTTGAGCACCCTCGGGTTCGGGTTTTATCTCCTGCGCCTGCCCGACGGCAATAATCCAATCTACAGGAGGGAGGATGGCTATGCATCATCGCTATTTTCAAGCAATGTTCTTCATGGTGGCCGCGGGATTATTATTTTTCGCGGGCATTCCTTCGGCAATTGCCGATAGTACATTTGTTTCAGGTACGATCGTAAATAGCACCTGGACAAAGGCAAACTCGCCGTACTGCGTTACGGGTGACATACTCATAGCGGGGTTGACCATCGAACCCGGCGTTCTTGTTGAGTTTCAGGGCAACTATGTTTTTGAAGTTGCGGGTGTACTTAAAGCGATAGGAACCGAGGAAGATTCAGTTATTTTCAAGGAAGCCCTGGGGAGCGGTGGTTGGAGGGGAATATTTTTCAATTATAATGTACCGGGTTCTGAGCTTGCCTATTGCGCTATCAGCGGATCAACACAGAGTGGAATCCGTTGCGATAATGGCGCGCCCACCGTGCGCAATTGTTTGATTAAGAATAACAGTACTTTGAGCTATGGTGGCGGGATATATTCCGTAAATTCCACGCTGACTCTGACTAATACGGTCATTGATTCAAATGAGACTACCGGACTTTTCGGCGGCGGTGTTTATTTTACGGGATCACTCACGCTCATCAAATGCAGGATTATTAATAACCGTAATTTATTGTATGGCAGTACAGCGACCGCGGCCGGGGGCGGTATCTTCAGTGGCGGAGGTCCGCTCCATATGATTGCATGTGAAGTGGCAGATAATCTATGTTACTCTTTGAATCCGACTGCAGGCAGAGGCGCCGAGGCGGTTGGTGGTGGCATCTACCACTCTTCTGATTCCTTGATCATGAAGAACTGCATTCTCCAACGCAATCTTGCCTATGCGGGCGCCAATACTGCCGAAGAAGATGCTTTCGGTGGTGCTATCTACATATATTCGGGCGCTGCGATAATGCAGAATTGCATAATCGCCGATGACTCACTTTATTCCCGCGAAGTCTGGGGCGGCCAGGCCAAAGGTGGGGGCATATACATTTATTCGGGCACTCTCGCGATGTTCAATTGCACGGTCGCACACAATGCGTATGAAGGTGTCTGGTGTAATGGAGGCAGTGTCGTTACATCAGCAAATTCTATTTTCTACTTCAATGCTCGAAACGAGATATATGGGACGGCGGCGGTGACTTATAGTGATGTTCAGGATGGGTATATAGGCACAGGAAACATTGACCTGCATCCGATATTTGAAAGCAGCACGGTCTTTAGAATAGTGGAAGGCTCCCCTTGTATAGATGCTGGCGATCCAGACATACAGTACAATGACGTGTGCTTTCCACCATCGCTGGGTACCGTAAGAAACGATATGGGCGCACACGGCGGACCGGGCGGTTGTGGATGGGATACGCCTGCTATTGTCTGTCCGCAGTTGTCAATTGACACGGCATTGTGCAGCGGCGAACTGTGTATCGAGTTGCCTATATATTATGCAGGCAATGTCATCATTGATGGCGCATCATGGGCCAATGATTCCCTTTGTTTCAGTGTTGATACAGCAGGCAGTTACACTTATAATATAATTGCAAGCAATATTTCTGGGGCGGATACATGCAATATAAACGTTAATATCAGTCCCTGCAATGACATCATAGAAAATGGCACACAGGCACTGCCCATGGAATATATATTGGAGCAGAATTGGCCCAATCCATTTAATCCAATGACAGAAATAAGGTTTGGTCTGCCTCGGAGGTGCACTGTAGCACTCGATATTTATAATATTCTGGGGCAGAAAGTTGCGACAATTTTAGATAAGATTCTGCCTGGCGGATACTATGTCGCACGCTGGGATGGGGCAGTATCAGGCGGCAAATCTGCCGCGAACGGAATATATTTCTATCGCCTCACAGCCGGTGACTTTGAAGCGACGAAGAAAATGGTGCTGTTGAAGTAGAGTATTGATTTTGGGGGCGGGAGTTCCCCGCCCCTTTCCGCCAGATCTTATATCTTTAGAAATATATCGGAATTCTCGTCTCTGCCGATGGCAGTATTCCATCATCCGAGCCACTGATCCCCCCAAAACATTGATCAGCTAAATCACTACCTCTTTCCCGATCCCGGCCTGCTTGGCCTTATCATAAACCAACTTGGCCGTTGCGGCATCCTGAATCGCCAGCCCATTGGACTTGAATAGAGTAATCTCGGAATCACTGCTCCGCCCCTGCTTGCGGCCCAGAATAACATCGCCCAGCTCCGCGTGCATGTGTGTTGAAGCAATTGCACCTTCCTGCATGGGAATCATGATATCTCCGGCCTCTTTCAAACAGGCTTCAAACGAATCGGCCACGATTTTGGACCTTTTAATTATGGCCGTGTCGAGTTCGCGGGCGTTGGGGGAATGACTGCCGATACCATTGACATGTGTCCCGGGCCGCACGAGGGTGCCGTCAAACAGGGGAATGGCCGAGGATGAAGCGGTACAAATAATATTCGCCTCAGCCAGAATCTGCTCCGGCGACTCGGCCGGGATAATGGTCAGGTTCAACTTCGTTTCCATCTCTTTGATAAACGCCTTTGTGGCATCGGCGGAGATATCATATACATAAGCGCGCGCGAGTTCCCTTGCTGTCGCCACCGCCCATAGCTGAGTCTTGGCCTGCACACCGGCGCCGAATATTCCGGCCACCTGTCCTTTATCGGCGCGGGCAAGATATTTGGTTGCCACGCCGCTGGCAGCGCCGGTTCGAACCGCCGTAAGATATCCGCCATCCATGATGCAGATTACCTCGCCGGTTTCGGGATTCTGTAACAACACTTTACCGATTGTTGTGGGAAGATTGAATTTTTTGGGATTGTTCTTATAAACCGTCACCACTTTGCAGGCCAGCGCCCCCATCCCTTTCAAATAGGCCGGCATATAGAGCGATAAACCGTCGGGCGGAGTAATGCCGATTCGAAGCGGCAGAACGGCGGTTCCTGCGGCCAGTTCGGCAAAGGCTTTTTCCACCATGGTCATACAGTCAGGCATATCAAGCACACGGATAACATCATCTCTGGTTAATAGCAGGGGCATATAATCCTCCATTTGGTAGATTTGGCATTATTATACCGGAAAAGGAATGACTCCGGCAAGATATTTCTGCTTCCAATAACAAATGCACCTACTGCGTCATCTGGAATATCTTGATTATATCAGCCCTATAAAGCGGCTTGGGATTGTTCAGATACTGCCGATTCATCGAGTATAACCGGAGTATGTCTTCGGCCATCTGCTCGAATTTCGAATCATCTTTAATACCGACATCCTCCATTTTCATGTATCGCCCGACTGACTGCAGGAAATCGATCATCCAATCAATGGCGAGGCGAGCCTGCTCCAGTTCGGTTTTTCTTTCGGAGTCGATGCCGAACAGCTCCCGGGCCATAAAAGCGAACTTGGCCGGGCGCGAGGGATAGGTGAATTCCATTAGGCGGGGGAGAAGCAGCGCCAGCCCCCGACCGTGAGAAATATCATAGTGTGCCGAAAGAGCATGTTCCATGGCATGCAGGGGGAAATTCCCGCCCCGACCGGAATTAATCATCCCGGAAAGAGCAAGGGTCGAGCACCAGGAGAGCTGGCCGCGGGCGTTAATATCCTGGGGGTCTTCTATTACATCGGGAAGATAATCCATCACAGTCCGCACTATCGAAAGAGAAAATCGGTCCTGCACCGGGGTGTCGTTATCACCGGTGAAAAAGCTCTCGATGACATGACAGATAATATCAATGCCGCCGTCAATGGTATAGTCTTTGGGGACGGTGACGGTCAATTCAGGGTCGATAATGGATACGCGCGGAAAGAGAAGCGGCGAACCGAGGACAGTTTTCTCATGGGTTTCCCAATTGGTGATAACCGCCCCGGAATCGGCCTCGGAACCGGTCGCGGCCAGAGTGGGAATTTCGATAATCGGGAGCGCCCTGGTGACTTTTTTGACCACCGGCTGACCATGGTAAATATAGTCCCAAATGGGTTGTCCCTCAGCGGCTGCCACCGCCACCCCTTTGGCGGCATCCATCGGGGAGCCGCCGCCGAGACCGATAACAAGATCGCATTCATTTTTTCGCGCCAGCGCACCCGCCTCATCAATGGTAGTCGTCCTCGGGTTTGGTTCGATCTTATCAAAGACAATCGCCTCGATACCTTCTTTTTCAAGATAATCGGTGACACGGTTGATAATGCCGAATTCCGAAGATGATCGCTTGCCGGTGATAATAATGGCTTTTTCGCCGAGATTCTTGGCCTCAATGCCGATTTTTTGAATCTCTCCCGGCCCGAAAATTATCTTGGTCGGGAGATAAAAAGTAAAATTCTGCATTCTATTCTCCTTATTTTCTTATCACTAAACCAATGCCGCAAAGATAATCAATTCATTTGCGGGGACAAATCTAAAACACCCGGACAGGAAAGGCTCAAGATTCATCCCAATAAATGGCAAAGTCGCGCAATGGCCCTCTTTTTTTGATTCTCCTTACGATTTGACTTCCCTATATTACCGCTATTAAAGTCCCGATATGGAATATTAAACCGGTTTGCCCGGGGAAGGGAAGATTGTCGTTCAAGCTTGAAATTGAAGGTGACCAGCACCTGGAATCAATCAAGGTTCTTTTTCTAACCCACAATTATATTCGTTTCAAGGGGGACTTTGCGGGGGTTTTCCTGCACCTTTTGGCCCGGCAATTGAGAGAGGAAGGGGTTGAGGTGGTTGTGGTCGCACCGCATGATGCCACTCTGCCTGATTCTGAAACAATCGAGGGGATTAATATCCACCGATTTCGCTATGGCAAGGATGAGGAAGAGACTTTTGCCTACCGCGGTGAGATGCATCGCCAGCTATTCCGGAACCCCTTCAGGATTTTTCTGCTGATACGATTTCTGAAATCGGCCTATCATCTGGCCTGCTCGGTTATCGAAAAGGAAAATCTTTCGGTCGTCTCGGTGCATTGGGTGATCCCCAACGGCGTGGTTGCCCATTTCCTAAAAAAACGGTACAAGGACAAAATTAAACTCATCTTAAGTTCTCATGGAACCGATATCCGGCTCTTATGCGAAATGCCGCTGATTCATCGGTTCTTCCGGCCAATTATAAAACAGGCTAAGGCCTGGACTGTCGTTTCGAGCTATCTCAAGAGCAAGATAACGAAACTGGGCAAGGAGGCTGCCGACAAAGTCACCGTCGTGCCGCTTCCCAACGATGAAACCCTTTTCTATCCTGATCCGCAAGTTCATAAGGAGCCGATGCTGGTGGTGGCGGTCTCCCGGCTAACCGGGCAGAAGAGAATTTCATTTTTATTGGAGGCCATAAAAGCAATATCAAAAGAACTGCCGGAAGCAAGGCTGGAAATTTATGGAACCGGGCCGGAAAAGTTGTCTTTAGCCAGAAGGATAGATGAACTCGGTCTGAAGGGAAGAGCGATAATTAAGGAGCCGGTACCCCAGCAAGAATTGCGGAAAGTTTACAATCGGGCCGCCGTCGTGGTTCTTAATTCCATTGAGGAAGGCTTCGGCCTGGCGCTGACCGAGGCGATGCTCTGCCGTACTGCGGTCATTGGAACGAATTCCGGGGGAATTACCGATATTATTGAGGATAAACAGACCGGGCTCTTGGTACCGCCCGATGATATTGAGAAACTGGCTGATGCGATCGGAATGATTTTGAAAGATCGCCATTTGAGGGCACGTCTGGCCGAGGCCGGCTATAGAAAGGCGCTGGCGCAGTTTTCCTCACGATCTTCGGCGAGAAAATTCGCGGAATTATTCAGAAAGAAATAGAGAGGGCTATTTTACGACAGCCAGTTTCCGGCTGACTCGCTCGAGAATTTGCCTCGTGGCAGCGGGGTATTTCTCCAGTAACCGCCCGATAATGAAACGGCGGAACTTCTCATGATCGGTATCATTCTTGGAAGGAATGAAAGCTTTTTCGGCTTCGCGCCAGGACTTCTCGAATATCGCTTCGTCCGGCTCCTTGACCTGACTCTCAGGAATAGATTCATTCGAGGCCAGAGCAACGAGCGCCTCTTTCAATCGCCCATAGGGCCAATCTTGCCGCAGAGCAGATAGGATGATTTGATAGATTTTACCCTGACTGTCTTGGGCAAACCGATAACCTCTTCTTCTGAGGCCGGTCATCAGACCGGTACAGATATGCGCCGCTTTCCTGACATTGATAGATTTCTCGGCCGCCAGACGTTCAAAAAGCTCGGCAGAGGGAGATAATGACAAAGCGGCGACCAATTCCGGACCCAGCCCCATTTGTGACCAGCGACGCTGTTTCTCCCAGAGCGGTTCGCCCACTTTCTTTCTGTCTTCGGCCACTCTTTCGGCGGCAATTCTGACCGGAGGATGGTCGGTATCGGGGTACATTCTATCGGGGCCGGGGAGAATTCTCTCAAAATCGGTGGTGCCGTCTTTCATATCCTGGCGGGTTTCATTGACTACACCGCCCGCCAGTTCCGATATCCGAATCTTGATTTCGTTTATGGCCGTGACAACATCGGCGGATGGCCCGCAGATAACCACGATATCGTCATTGGAACCGATATTCCATATGCCGCGGATTTCATTCCAGATTTGCTCCGGAATGTCATATTTATCTCTCCGGGAATAGAAAAAGAGGTTGGGTTTGCTGTCGATACAGGCGATGACCCGCACTCTTCCGCCCAATTCCGAACCGAAATCCCAGTTTGGCTGCAGGGGGAAATTGATGATGTCGGCCATATCCGGCAGATAGAGACCGACCACTTTTAGGGGCGTATCACTTTCGAGCCGATGGCCGATTAGATTGTTAGTGCCGCTGAACATGGGGGTAAGATTGCTTTCGGCATAGGCAATCTTTTCTGCTGTCCCAAAGCGGCTCGGGAAGAGCTTCTTTAATTCCAGCAATCCCTTCTGGCGAAGCGCCTCGATAGCAGTCAGAGGTTTGATATTGCCGACTTTATAGACCCCTTTGATCTCGACCCGGGTACCGCCGGTGATGGAAACATTGACATCCTGCCGAACGGTGCCGATGCCGCGCCGCACCAGCCCGGTAATCTTCATTGAATTTCCCAGCAGTCGGCAAACCTCAGCCGCCTCGGTCGGATTTCGCATATCGGATCCGGTAATAATTTCAACCAGCGGTATCGAGAGGCGGTCGGTGGCATAAGTAATCCGATGCCCGATATCGGAGACCTCACGGCAGGCCTCTTCTTCCAGATTGACCTGACTGACAGTGATTTTTCGGTCCTTATACGGCATCCAGCCGTCAACCCCGATAATCATGGTTCTCTGGAAACCGGTCGGGATGGAACCGTCCAGATACTGTTTTCTTATGACATGAATCTCATCGACAATTCTGCAATTGAAAAGAAGGGCCAGTTGAATAGCGAAATCGACCGCCTGCTGATTGACCAGAAAGGGCGGGGTATCATCCATCTCGTAAGTGCAGGTGCGATCTCGATAGAGACGGTAGATGACTTCCTTCTTGGTCTTGAATTCCATCAGGGCGGTGCCGTCATACTCGCCCAGTTCCGACAGGGTCGGGCGCATATGGCGCAGAATCTCAGCATCATATTTCCTCTTGGTCAGGCCGACCGGACAATGGCAGAACAGTTTCTTTTCGGTGGCTACTTGCTGATGGATTTCCAGCCCGCATTTGAACCCCAGGGATTCAAAGAGAGAATTATCCTCTATGTCGATTCCATAGTTGACCATTTCGCCCCCAATATATACCAGAATGGGGAAAAATAAAGGGATTTTTGCTGGAACCGTCACTTCAGCAGGTAATGAATTGGAGGCAAGTTCTAATGGTGAGCCATAATTGGATTGACAGACATAATAAAAAGATGCTATTTAAATGTAATTCACAGGAGATATATGCGCTCTATCGAGGCGATTATTGCCAGCCAGTTTAAGGTCTGGGAAAAAGAACGGCTTCAGCGGGAAGCTGAAGGAAAATCGGGGGCCGGTTTGCGAATTCGTCCGATTGTGACGTTTAGTCGGCAGAAAGGCAGCCTGGGCCTTCTCATAGCCGAGAAGTTGGCAAAACAACTTGATTATCGAATCCTCCGTCGTGAGATCGTCGATGAAATATGCAAGTCGGCCGGTTATCAGAAGAAAATAATTCAAGCGCTGGATGGAAAGGTTCCCAATCCGGTCGAATTCTGGCTGGAGGGGTTGTTTAAAGGACAGTATGTCACTCAGCCTGATTACACCAAGAGTCTGGTCAAAGTGATACTTTCCATGTCGGAACTGGGTGGAGTGTTAGTTATCGGTCGCGGGGCCAACTTCATTCTGCCGCCGGAACGGCGTTTCAGCCTGCGCACGATAGCGGCGCTGCCCTGCCGGATCGAAAATTTGCAGCGATATGAGAAGTTGTCTCCCAATGACGCCAGAGATGAAATTATCAGGAATGACCGGACGCAGACCGAGTTTATCAGAACCACTTTCCGACGTGATATCAATGATTCGAGCGCCTATGATCTGGTCGTCAATACCACCAATATTGATGTCGATTCGGCGGTAAAAATCTGTGACGAGGCTATCAGGGCCAAATGGCGTCAATTAGAGTCGGCGGCCCCCGGCGGTGAAAACTGATGGACTTTTTTCTTCAGAAGGCTTTCCCCGAATTTGCACGATTGGCCGAAGATGGCTTGTATAAGCCAAAAAACGCCCCCTGCGATTCCGCGGCTGATAATGGAGATTTTAATACATTATCGGAAAGGGTCGTTTTCCCCTATGAGAATTGCGGCCTCTCATAGCAAAATATATTGCAAAAATGAAAAATTTTTGTTGCAATAAGTTTTAAACATAATTTTAATTCGGTAGCAACACGAAAATTGTGGAGGAAAAAGGAAAATCGGTGCCTGGGTAGTAAGTACAGCTCCGGTTCAAGGAAGAAATAAACCAAGGTAAACATAAGCCTTAAACCCCTCAATTATTCAGGAGGATCTAATGCCAGCAGCGAAGAAGAAAGTCGCCAAGAAGCCGCCCAAGAAGACCAAGAAGACGGCCAAGAAGAAATGACGAGTTTCAGATCCAATGACGATCTGAGAAACCACGAAATCCCCTCTGAAGGTTAAAAGGAGGAATTGATGGCAGTTAAGAAAGCGGCTAAGAAGCCGGCCCAGAAAAAAGCGCCGGTTAAGAAAAAAGCCGCCAAAATGCCGGCCAAAAAGAAAGTGGTGAAGAAGAAAGCGGCTCCTAAGAAGAAAACAGCTCGCAAACCGAATCCAGCTTTCATGAGGCCGATGCAGCCCGATGAGATGCTTGGGGCCGTGGTGGGGTTGAAACCGATTCCCCGCACGGAAATCACCAAGAAGCTCTGGGAGTATATCAAGAAGAACAAGCTGCAGGATAGTGTCAACAGGAGAATGATCAACGCAGATGACAACCTGAAAGCGGTCTTCGGCGGCAAAAAGCAGGTCAGCATGTTTGAGATGACCAAGCTGGTTGCCAAGCACATGAAATAGATTTCATTGCTATTCTATAAAGGCCGAATGCAAATTCGGCCTTTTTTTGTCCTCCATGTCGCGGTATTTATCTCGTTTGGGCAAATGGAGAGGCAATTTTCCATCAAATCAAGATTCCCCGGAAAGATCGATTTCCGGCCATTGGGCCCGTGATTTCAGGCTGTCGCTCATAGTAAAACGGCCTTTCGGCGCGATCGATTGGCAATTGGCTGCGACCGGAATCCCGGACCGTTTCTATGGTTGGCGCATGTTTTAATTCGGGCAAACATCACCCGGCTGAACAAAAATCGAAACAAAACGTCAAAATAAAATGTAAGAACTTACATATTCTTACACCCATATTGATGGAATTGTATCATATGGAGGAAAGTGAATGGATTTGATTGCCCGATTGGGGCCTTTAGCACTTGCCAGCCGGCTCAAAAGGCTGGCCGAGGCACTGCAGCATGATGTTTCGCGGGTCTATGAAGCCTGCCGGATTGACTTTGAGGCCCGATGGTTTCCGGTGATGTATGCTTTGAGAGATAAGCCATCCATGACTGTTACGGCCGTGGCGGCGGCTATTGGGCTGACCTACCCGGCGGTAAATCAAATAGCCGGCGAAATGGCGGCGCGCGGGCTGCTGGCCTCGACCACCGATAAAGATGACCGAAGAAAGCGCCTGCTGTTGCTCACCCCCGAGGGAAGAAGAACCTTGAAGATACTTGAGCCTATCTGGGGGGATGTTGAATCGGCCACGAGGGAATTCATTCGCCAGGCTGACGGTGATTTTATGAAAGACCTGGGGCGGCTGGAAGCCGCCCTGAATCGGTCTGGCATGTTTGAGAGAGTCATGATGCGGGTGAAGAATCGCCAGTTCAATATGGTGGAAATAATCGGCTATCATCGGCGACACAAAAGATATTTTCTGGAGCTGAATTCCGAATGGCTGCGGGAATTTTTTTCATTAGAGGAATCGGATCGAAAAATCCTATCCGATCCGGCCCGCAAGATTATCCGGAAAGGAGGCTTGGTGATTTTCGCCCGGCTTGATCGCTCGATTATCGGGACAGCGGCCGTGATCAAGCACAATGATGATGTTTATGAACTGACAAAAATGGCAGTAACAAAAAAGGCACGGGGTATGCAGGCGGGAAAAAAACTGGCCTTGAGTGCGATTGATCGGATTCGCCGGCTTGGCGGCCGGGAAATTGTCCTTCAGACCAGCCCGAAACTGGAAATCGCGTCGGCGCTATATCGTAAACTGGGCTTTAAGGAGATTTTGGGCAAGCCGGAATGGGCGACAGATTATCGGAGAAAATCAATCTACATGAAATTGGATTTGACGAAAAACACGTAACCGTATAGCAAGGAGCAAACCATGACAGTAGAAATTCCGTTGACCAGGCAGATGCCGGGAAGAACTCGTTCTGCAAAAGCGGTAATACCCGGGATAATTGCAGTCACGATTTTCTTTATGGTCCTGCTGATGCCTCTTATGTCCGTGGCTCAGGGAGGGCCGGTGGGACCGGGGGAGGACAAAACAATTGATGCCCGTATGCAGAAAGAGATCATTGACAGTATCTCCGGCGCCCTCAACACAACCTATGTTTTTCCGGACGTGGCCAGGAAGATGGAGGAGCATCTTCGAAAACAGCTCAAGGATGGCAGGTATAAGGAACTCGCCGGTTGTGATGCTTTCTGTCGTAAACTGAGCGAAGACCTGCAGTCGGTGAGCAATGATAAGCATCTCAATGTCAGGTTTGTTCCGGATAAATATATTGACCAGATGGCCAACGATACCCTGACCGATTCGGCCAAGGCAGTACAGCTAACCGAAAGCAAGCGCGATAATTTTGGATTTAAAGAGGTTAAGATTCTTAACGGCAATATCGGGTATCTGGATTTCCGCCAATTTTCCGATGCTAAAAACGCCGGAGCAACCGCAATTGCCGCCATGAATTTTCTGGGGAACACTGATGCTATTATTATTGACCTGCGCCAGAATGGGGGCGGTTACCCCAGCATGATTCAGCTTCTCTCCAGCTATTTCTTTGAAGAGCCGGTTCATCTTAATAGTTTCTATATTCGCGCCAGCGACTCCACCGAACAGTATTGGAGTTATGCCTATGTCCCCGGGACGCGGCTCCCCAAGGCCGATCTCTATGTTCTGACCAGTTCCTATACTTTCTCGGGGGCGGAGGAATTCACTTATAATATGAAGAACCTCAAACGAGGCACCATCATAGGTGAAACCACCGGCGGAGGGGCTCATCCGGTCAACCGAAAAGTCTTTAAGAATCTGAATGTCGGGGTACAACTTCCTTATGGACGCGCTATAAATCCTATTTCCGGCACCAATTGGGAAGGAACCGGAGTGACGCCGGATATTGCTGTTCCATCCGACCAGGCTTTAAACGTGGCGCATCTGGAGGCTCTTAAGAAGTTGGCTCAGAAAGCCGACAGCCCGGATAGAAAAAGGGAGCTGGAGTGGGCAATGGAAGGGTTGGAGACGATTGTCAATCCGATCAGCCTTCCGGAAGACTCCCTCAAATTGTATGTGGGTGACTTTGGCCCGCGCCATGTTACCATTGAAAACGGCCGCCTCTATTACCAAAGGGAAAAGAACCCTCGGTTTTCCTTGATACCGATGGGGAATGATAAATTTATGGCGGAGGGGCTCGACTATTTCCGGATAAAGTTTGTCAGAGATTCCTCCGGCAAGGTGACGGAACTGGTCGGCATGTATGACAACGGTCGGACCGATAGCAATCCCAAGAATCCATGAGGTTCTCTTGAAACGGAAAACAAATATCTTGTAGATTGTCCGATTTCTCCTTGATTTTTGAATAATTTTTTAGGAAATTGTACACAGGCAAGGAGAGAGAATGGCAAAAAATCTATTTATTGGCATGGCGGCTTTGCTTTGTCTTCTATCGGGGTGCAGAAAAGATTTCTCCAATCGATCAGTCGAGCCAAAAAACTCTTATGTCGGTCAATATTGTGCGACCGAGATGATCTCTGGTCGTCCTTATGTTCATACATTTTACGTCTATTTCTCAGTTCTGCCGGAAAATGTCGCGTATGATTACTGCATCGAGGAAGACGTTGAGAAATCCTGTGAAGCCACTGTTCCCTACTTGTATATTTCGCCTGATACTATAGATTTCATCTTGGAAGGGGCAACTTTCTCCTCAGACTGCAATCATCGATATGACCTTTCGGGGAAATATCGCTATTGGCGGATTGCGGACAGCCTGAATATGGACGGTATAGATACGGTAGGCGGACTCACATTTAAACTGCGTCTCCGCGCCCTCTGACATTCTTCCTCCGACAGCCTTTATATGGACCAGACTGACCCGGTAAGAAAATTGATCTTTCGCCTCAACCTCAAGCTTCAATGAGCCGTTGCCTGTGGCAGTGATGATGGGGCGTCTGTGGATTTCACGAGGGTGTATTCCAAATCCCATTTGGCCATTGTGTCAAAACCGATTATATTCCGGCCATGACTGACAATACCCCCGGAAATCATTACGGTAAATACATTCCGCCGTTGATCTCTTTACTGGTGGCTTTTATCTTCACCCTGCCGTTTCTTCTGAAATGGGATTATATCGGCGTCGGCGACTGGGAGCTCTTTATCACCATAATGGCGGTGCCGGCCAAGACCATTCTTTATTATCATCAGTTTCCGTTCTGGAATCCCTATATCGGCGGGGGGAATATCCTGTTTGCCCACCCAGAGGTTGGAATACTTTCGCCTTTCTTCCCTCTCGTCCTGCTTTTTGGCGCGGTGGCAGGATTAAAACTGCAAGTCCTCCTGGCATATTTTCTCGGTTTTTGGGGGAGTTTTCTTCTGGCGCGGAAATTGGGATTATCCGGAATTGCATCATATCTGGTTTCTTTTGTCTATTTCGGCGGTTCCTATTTTGCCCTTCATTTCAGTATCGGGCATATCCCGTTCACGCATTTTTGCTTTCTGCCCTGGCTGCTATATTTTCTTCTCCAAACCCGGAATGACTGGAAATATGTTCTGGCCGGAGTTGTAGCTGTCGCGCTGATAATTCTCGGTAACGGAGCCGCGGTGCCATTTCTCTATACGGCTTTCTTCTCGGCCATTTTTGCGATTGCTTTTTCCATTGAAGGGAAGTCTTTTACCTTGATTAAGGCATATCTATTTTCCGTCATAGGCGGTCTGCTTCTGGCCGCGGTGAAGTTTATCCCGATGTTTCATTACCTTTCGCAGAACAAATGGGAGGGAATGCCCTCCGACTCCACTCCGATAGCTCTTTTGCCGCCGGCCTTTTTTTCGTTTAATCACGAGATTTTCCGGCAGGCTGGTTCCGGGCAATACTGGGGATGGCATGAGTACAGCGCCTATATTTCGCCATTAGTGGTACTACTGGCTCTGGTGGGATTGATTTTCTCATTCAAGAAATGCCGTCTCTGGCTGGTTATCGGCCTCTTTTTTCTGATTTTCGGGATGGGGAGTTTTTCCAGCCTTTCGCCCTGGAATCTGATGATGCAGGTGCCCGGCTTTTCCTCGATTCGCTCGCCTGCCCGCGCCTTTCAATTTGTTATTCTTACGGCTGCGGTCATGGGCGGTTTCGGGATGGATTATCTTATTGAAAAATTGAGAACCTCGATGCGCGGTGCGGGCATTCTGGCGGGAATCTTCGTTGGTATCATTCTGCTGGGGAATTTTCTGATAAATCTTCCGGCGTTCCAGTCGATCGCTTTGAAAAAGCCGGAGTCAATGAGATTCAACGAGGAGTTCAAGCAGGAGATTGGCCGCAAGGATAAAATATATGACCAGTTTCTGCATAATCGCGGGTCGCTGGCGGCTCCCTGGCTGTCGGGATACCGCGAAAGCCGGGGACTGGTTACCCCTTTAAATGAAGTTTTGATGGAGTATATCCCGGAGGGGCAACTGCAGGTTCTGAGGCGCAACTATACACCGAACCGGGTGGAATATGACATTGCTCCCGCACAGGCCGGAACGATAATATTCGGCATCGGGTATGATGAAGGATGGCATGCTGACGATGGGCGCCCCACATCAGAAAACAACGGTCTGGTATCAGTCCGCTATGGAATTAATGACCGGAAGATTGGACTCTATTATCGCACCCCTTATTTCTATTTTGGCCTGATTATCACGCTTCTGGCCGCGGCGAGTGGATTATTTCTGATTCTTAACCGCAAAGCGGCGCATCGACTGAAAACGGTACTTAAGTAACGTCCAGATTGCCTCCGCGCCGTCAAACCAGCGAATTTTTTTCCCTTCGGCGAAATTTCTTGGCCGATAGGTTATGGGAATCTCAACAATCTTAATCTTATTGCGTCCAAGTTTGGCTACCACCTCGGGACAGAATTCAAAGCGGCGACATTCCAGATTCAGCCCTTTCATTATGTTGGTGCGAATCATCTTGTAACAGGTGGATTCATCGGTGATGCCGACGCCATAGAGGAAATTGGCCAGCCAGGTCAGCAATTTCCCGCCCCAGAGATACCGTTGATACGATATCCCGGAAGCGGGATTGAGAATCCTTGAACCGAAAACGACCGGGGCCATCTCTCTTTCCGCCAGCTTGACCATCCGGACCAGATCATTCGGGTCATATTCGAGATCACCATCCTGAATGACAGTGTACTTCCCCTGGGCAAGTTTCAAACCTTCGGTGATAGCATCCCCTTTGCCGATATTTTTATCCCGGTCGATTATCCGGATGTTGGGCTGGTCGCCGAATTGCCGGATTATCATCCCGGTGGCATCATCGGAACCGTTGTTGATAATTATCAGTTCCAGTTGTAAGGGAAGGTCGATGACCTGCTGGATGATTTCAGCGGCCGTTCTTTCCTCGTTGAAAAGCGGCATCAGAACAGTCAAGAGCATAGGCTAATATAAGCAGGTCTACAGGAAATTCATAAGGCTTATTACCTTGACTTTATAATGCGGGAATATTAGTTTTCGCCCACTGCTATGAAAAACAAGAAGATAGATTATGCCGCGGCCGGGGTAGATATCGCGGCGGCCGATAAAGCAAAAGAGAGAATAAAGGAACTGGCCAGAGCGACATTTAATAAGTCGGTTCTCTCCGAGATTGGGGCTTTTGGCGGCTTTTTTAAGCCTGATTTTGCCGGATATGCCGATCCGGTCCTGGTCTCATCGGCCGATGGTGTCGGGACCAAACTGAAAATTGCTTTTATGACCGGCCGTCATGACACGGTTGGGGAGGACATAGTCAACCACTGTGTCAATGATATTCTGGTCCATGGCGCCCGCCCCCTTTTCTTTCTCGATTACATTGCCACCGGACGACTCAATCCTGAGATTGTGGCCGAGGTTGTCAAAGGACTTTCTCAGGCCTGCCGGAAAGCTGGTATGGCCTTGATAGGAGGCGAGACGGCAGAGATGCCGGATATTTACGCCCCCGGCGAGTATGACCTGGCCGGCTTCATTGTCGGTGTCGTTGACCAGAGCAGGATTGTAACCGGCGCCGCTATTAAGGAAGGGGACATCATTATCGGTCTCGGCTCCAATGGGCTGCATACCAATGGCTACTCGTTGGCACGGAAAGTGGTTTTTGAGATGGGCGGGCATAAGCATCATAACCGAATTGACGCCCTTGGGATGGAGATTGGCGAGGCGCTTCTGATGACCCATCGTTGCTATCTCGAACCGATTCTTTCCCTGTTGGGTAAATTTGAAATCCGGGGGATGGCGCATATAACCGGCGGCGGAATAGCCGGTAATCTGGTGCGGGTCCTGCCCGAAAACCTGAAAGCGGTTATCAGCAAGAAAACCTGGTCGGTTCCGAGAATCTTTGATTTTATCCAGAGCACCGGCGGAGTGGATGACGAGGCCATGTATCAGGCTTTTAATATGGGCATCGGGTATATAATTGTGGTCGCGCCCGATATTGCAAAGACGGTCATGGAGGCATTAGGAAGTCTGGAGGAATTGCCGTATATCATTGGTGAGATTGAAAAGGGTGAAAAGGAAGTTATCTTGAAGGACTGACCATGTTTCTCCTTTGTATCCTCGATGGCTTCGGCCTGCGCACCGACCCCTACTACAACGCCGTTGTCAAAGCCAATAAACCAAATCTGATAAAGCTCTTTCAGAGTTGTCCCAATATACCTATCGAAGGCTCCGGTCTGGCGGTAGGGCTTCCCATGGGGCAAATGGGGAACTCCGAAGTGGGGCATCTCAATTTCGGCGCCGGAAGAATTGTCTACCAGGATGTCACCCGGATTGACAAGTCGATTTCGGACGGAGATTTTTTCACCAACGCCGCTTTTCTATGGGGCATGAAAACCGCTCTAAATCAAGATTCTTCGATACATCTATTCGGGCTTGTTTCCGATGGGTGCGTTCATTCCTCGATGGAGCATCTGAAGGCGCTGGTGACAATGGCCAAAGACGTCGGCCTGAAGAAAGTCTATCTTCATGCTTTCATGGATGGCCGTGATACGCCGCCCAACTCGGGCGCCGGATATATTAAAGAAATGGTTGATTTCTTCAATCAGACCGGTGTCGGGAAAGTTGCCACCGTAATGGGGCGGTATTATGGGATGGATCGTGATAAAAGATGGGAGCGAACCGAGAAAGCGTATCAGGCGATTGTAAAGAAGATCGGTCCCAGATTTGATAATCCTGTTGCGGCCATAGAAGAATCTTACCGGAATTATGTGACTGATGAGTTTATTATTCCGGCGGTGATGAATCTCGGCGATGAGGAGGAAGGGAAACTACGCAACGGCGATGTGGCGCTCTTTTTCAATTTCCGCGCCGACCGGGTGCGCCAGTTATCATATATTTTCGCCGGCCGCCAGTATGATGGTTACCCGCATCCCGATAATCCCAAAGTGCACTTGATAACTATGACCAATTATGATGTTGAGCTTAAAGAGGCACAGGTCGCCTACCCGCCGGTGCATTTGACCAATATTTTCGGCGAGGTAATTTCGCGTCACGGCTTACGGCAGTTGCGTATCGCTGAAACGGAGAAATATGCCCATGTGACCTATTTCTTCAACGGCGGGGTGGAAAAGCCATTTGAAAATGAAGACCGGGTGATGATACAATCACCAAAAGTTGCCACCTACGATTTGAAACCGGAGATGTCCTCGGTGGAGGTGGCCGATGAAACCGTGCGGCGGATATTGTCGCGGAAATATGATGTTGTGATTCTGAATTTTGCCAACTGCGATATGGTGGGGCATTCCGGCATTTTCGAAGCGGCGGTGAAAGCGGTCGAGGCCATTGATGCCGGAGTGGGGAAAGTCATCCGGGCGGTCGAGGAAGTACAGGGGCAGGCGATTATCACGGCCGATCACGGCAACGCCGAGCAGATGTTCGACCCGGAGACCAACGGACCTTTTACGGCGCATACCACCAATCCGGTTCCTTTCATATTCTATGACTGTACCAATCGACTCGGTAAGGTTAGTCTGCGGGAAGGAGGGATTCTGGCCGATGTCGCACCCACCATCCTGCAGTATTTGAATATAAATCAGCCGGCCCAGATGACTGGCCAATCGTTATTGATTCCGGGTGAGATCCCTGCTGTCAAGCATTAAAGCCTTCTTCTGGCCCAGAGATGCCGCAGTCAGACTGCGCCGGGCCGAATTGACCTTCTGGGCCTTTATTCTGGCCCTGGCCTATCTTCCGCTTCCGCTCGGTTTCCTGGTTTGGATAGCGCTGGTGCGGCCGCTGGCTATCATATCCTCGCTTGAGGGCAAGACAGCTTTCAAGGCGGCATATTTCTTTGCCCTTCTGTCCAATATCTTTCAGCTGTACTGGGTGGCGGTTGTCACGCCGCCGGGGATGGTGGCGGCAGTCTTTATTCTGGCTCTCTATCCGGCCTTCATTCTTTATCTTTTTGTCAAAATCTATCGATGGAAAAAAGTCCTGGGGTTGATCGCGCTTCCGTTCCTGTGGGTTGGAATGGAATATTTCCGCTCTCTCAGCCAGTATGCTTTCCCCTGGACCGATTTATCTTACAGTCAGGGTTATTATCTGACTTTCATTCAGATTGTCTCCGTCGTCGGTTCTTATGGACTCTCCTTTGCTCTGATACTGATGAATCTCTTTATCTGGCAGGCGATGACAAAAGTCAATCGCCTTGAGACCCGGGTCAGTTCCGGGATCGCTTTCCTGTTTATCACGTTATCGATATATCTATATGGCTGGGTGGTTTTTCCGCCTTATGTCGAGCCGGGGAATTTCCGTGTTTCCTTGCTCCAGGGAAATGTCGATCTCAACACGAAATGGTCTCCGGGTATGAGGGAGTATAATTTTGTGCTGTATGACTCGCTGGCTCAGGAGGCCTCGCGCGATTCGGCCGATTTGATCGTCTGGCCGGAGACGGCCGCACCCTGTTATCCCCGCCTGGAACCGAAATATCGCCAGATATTGAGTAGCACGGTTGCCAACAGCCGGGCCTATAATCTCATCGGCGCCATGGACAATCAGATCAGCAATGGAAAGGAAAGGTCTTATAATGCCGCCTTTCAATTTGCCCCGGATGGCACTATGGGGACATCTTATAACAAGGTTAAACTGGTGCCCTTTTCGGAGCATGCCCCTTATGAGGACTATATGCCTTTTCTCACCCGGGATTTCCTCGCCAAATATCTCACCTTGATAAAGAATCACGACGTGGAATGGTGGTCTGACTTCTATCCCGGCGACTCGGCCATACTGTTTCAGACCGATAAAGGCGCCTATTCGGTGCTTATCTGTTTTGAATCGGCCTTTCCGGAATATGTCCGCGAATGCGTGCGCGGGGGGGCGGAGTTCATGGTCAATATTACCAATGATACCTGGTTTGGACGTTCCTCCGGTCCTTTCCAGCATATGCGGATTGCCGTCTTCAGGGCCGTGGAAAATCGGATCTGGCTGGCCCGTTGTGCAAATAGTGGTATTTCTGCTTTGATCGACCCGTTTGGGCGCGAAACAGCCCGGGCCGATCTCTATGTGCAGAAAGTGGTAAGCGGGCGGCTGGCCCTGAGCGAAGAGGAATCCGTTTTCACCAGGATCGGGCCGGTCTTCGGATCGTTCTCGCTGTTGATTACCACCACCATATTACTTATAATGATCTGTCTATGGATATGGAAAAAAATACGAAGATAGTCACTGTTATTCTCATTGTTCTCTTTTTCCTTCCCGTAGTCGGTGTTCCGGCCGCCGGGTTCGATAACTGGCATACTTATACCTCCGCCAATCAGGTTCGATATATTGATTATTTCGATGATTCGCTTCAGGTGGTAACCTCCGGCGGGTGGCTCAAAATTGACCCGCTTACCCTCGGGATGACAAAAATTACCAATGATAAGGGAATCGGGACGAACGATCTCAATTATATCCTTAAAGACGCCTCTTCATCAATCTGGCTGGCCGGGTACGGAAGACTTATCAAGTCTGCAGACAACCAGTACATTCCCTATCTCTTTTTCGACCGCAACAACAGTCTCCTCACCCTTTATTCGCTGGCTGATGATAACGACAATCTCTGGGTAGGCAGCTCGACCGGACTGGCTCTATTCTCAAAGACAATCGATGGCGGGCAAATCCAGGATTTGTATTTTCGCTTTGGCGATTTTGACCCGGAACCAGCCGTCTATGACCTTCTTTTAAGGGGCGATTCGATTTGGATAGCCACTTCGGAGGGTCTGGCGGTATCCGATAAAAGCAATCCCGATCTGCTCAAGTCTTTTATCAACTGGAAGACTTTCAGCACCACCGTTTACCCCGAGTTGCGCGTCGATACTATTAAGGCGTTGGCCTATTATCGGGGAGCGCTCTATCTGGGCACGACGCGCAACGCCTTCTATCTTTCGGTGAGTGGCGCTGATACATCTTTTGTCAAACTCGTCACACGCGAGCCTTTTTCTGTCAAACATATGATTGTACAGGGAGATTCCCTTTTTATATATGGCAGCAACGGGTATTATATACAAACGGCGGCCGAGCTTGAGAATCATGCTGCTTATAGCGATTATTTCTGCGCCGGCCGTATTGTTGCCGGCGTTCTCTGGGCCGGGACTCAGGCGCGCGGCCTTTGGTATGGCACCGGCCCGAATCTGACCAAATTTAATGATGGGGGGCTTCCCGGCAATATTATCTCCTCCCTTTCTTCGAGCCGGCAGGGGCAGGTGGCCGCATGTTTCAGGCGGGATGGGGCGGCCATACTGGATACGACCGGATGGAATAAACTGAATATTTTTGTCAGCGATTGGGCCACCTCGACCACACAGGATAATTCGGGGAATCTCTGGGTGGGAACATGGGGTAATGGTCTCTTTAAAATAAAAGATGATACTATTGTCCACTATAATCAGAATAACTCCTCGCTGCGGGGTGTTTTAGAGGGGCCGCATTACGTGGTGGTTAACAGTCTGGTCAGCACTCCCCGGTATATTTTCATGACCAATTACCGGGCGCTGGATGGAAATCCGGTTTCGGCGGTTGATTTAAATCATCTGGATAATTGGGTGTCGTTCGGCGCCGCCGAGGGGATTTCCACCGACCGCCTGATTTCAATCGATTGCAGCAGCAATACTCTGGCCCTGGGGACAGAGAACAATGGCGTATTTTTGTACTATTTTGGGCCGGATCCGTTCGATAAGAGCGACGATTCAGCCGTCAATTACCGTGAGGATAACAGCTGGCTGGGCTCCAATAATGTCAATGTCGTCAGGTTCGACAACCATGGGGTGCTCTGGGTGGGCACCAAATTCGGTCTCTCCCGCTACGATCCCGGAATAGAACGTTTCATAAATGTGCAATTGCCGGGCGGGTTCGGGCCGGAGGTGACCAGACTGATTTTTGACCGTCGCGGAAATGCGTGGATGGGAGCACATAACGGTCTGGCGCGTTACGATGCCGTGAGCGGCGATTTCGAGGTTTTTACAACCCTTAATTCCGGCCTCTCCGATATTGAGATTTCGGCGCTGATGATCAATTCTTTCACCAACGATCTCTGGATCGGCACTTCGGACGGGATCTCGGTGCTGGAATCCCCTATCGGCCCGCCAACCTCTGATATCGCGCGGGTTATTGCTTTTCCCAATCCGTTCATCATCAGAGGCGCGGATGAAGTTCTATCATTTAACTATAATGGTGATGCCATAGTTCGGCTGTACACCGCCGCCGGCGAATTGGTGCGCGAAATGAGTGTCAATGTCAACTGGGATGGGACCAATCAGCAGGGCCAAAAGGTGGCCCCGGGGGTCTACCTTTTTCTCATCACCGCGCCGGATGGTTCGGTCGGCCGGGGCAAAATCCTGCTGATTCGAAAGTAATGGCGTTTCAAATCTATTCGGCCAAAGATATTCCTTTAGAAGCCTGGTCTTCGCTGACCGGCAATTCTTTCTTTGCCTCACCGGCTTTTGCATCTCTCTGGGAAGTATTTGGAGGCAGAGAGGTTTTCCTGGCTGATGAGGAACAGGGCATTCTGAAAGCGGGGATGGCGGGCATTGTCTTTGGGCGGAAATATCTCCGCCGTTTCCAATCGATGCCCGAGGGATTATATGGCGGGATATATTGGAATGATGCCGTTTCTGAAATGGAGAAAAGGCAGTTCATAGCGTCATTTGAAAATTATCTCAAAAAAGAGAAATTCATAAGGGCCGATATTTATAATCCACCATCCCCTTTTCATGCGGCCGCCTTTGAGGAGCGACCGGAATCAACCCACATCCTCCATCTGGGAACTAATTCATATAAATTCCCCAACCGCAGAATGGAAAGATACATCCGTCATGCCGGAAGGGAGGGGGATTTCCGCATCGTTACTCTTGATGATGAAAGTTATCTGGAGGATTTCTATCACTTGGTGCTGGCCACAAGCCGGCGGCATAACAGCAAACCGCGCTATTCTCGCAGATTCTTTAAACGTCTGCTGACAATAGCAAAGAGGGATTCCCGAGTCATATGGCCGATGGTGCTCTCGGGTGAGACAATCACCGCTTCACATATTTATTTCAGGGAAAGGTCGCAGATTTTCGATTGGCAGAGCTATTCCGATCGCGATGACCCCCTCCGCCCAAATTATCTTCTGTATGATTATATTGTCAATCTGGCTGTCAGTCTCAATATAAAGGAAATAAATCTGGGCGGTTCACCACCCGGAGTGGATAGTCTGGTGGAATTCAAAGAACGCTGGGGCGGCAGGAAATCCACTTACCCTTACTACACATATTTGAGCGGTCTGGGTAAATTGATTTATCGGGGAAAACGGGTATGAGAGTTCTTCTTCTGGCCGATGGCCGCTCGGTGCACACAGAACGTTTCCGGCAGGGATTGCTTGCACAGGGGATTCGAGTCGTTTTGGCCTCGCTTGAATCGGGTACAACAGTGGATATTCAGCTTAAGAGAAAAACAGCGATCAATAGCCTCAATTATTTCCTGTCATCGGGAGAGATTGCCGCCATCGTGAAGCGGACCGCCCCTGACCTGATCAATCCTCATTTTGCTTCCGGGTATGGCTTTGCGGCCGCCCGGTCGAAGAAATCCCACGGAAAGCCGCTCCTGCTTCACTGCCTTGGTTCCGATATCCTTATTTCGCCAGAGAAATCATTTCTTCATCGGAAAAGAGTCGCTTTCGCTTTGTCGCGGGCGGATCACCTGGTTGTCGACTCACACTTCCTTGCTGACCAGGTGAGGAAGCTTCATCCGGCGGAAAATATATCTATCATCCCCTGGGGGGTCGAGAACGACATCATAAAATTATTTGAAAAAAGGGTGAACAGGCATAATCCGAGACAAAGGCCCCTGCGAGTTCTTGTCCCGCGCCCGCACAATTATGTCTACAATAATTCATTTATCATAAGGGCATTGGCTCCATTTATTATTAGGGGCGAAATATCTCTTACTTTCCCCGATTGGGGAAGCGAAATTGATTCTTTCCGCGCACTGGTTAAGAGAGAATGTCCCAAAGGAAATGTACATTATTATAGCTTTATGCCTCATGAGAAGTATACCGAATTCCTGGCACAATTTGATTATTACCTTTCGGCCTCGGTTTCGGATTCCTCACCGGCGTCGCTTCTGGAGGCAATGGGAGCCGGGTTATTTCCCATTGTTTCGGATATTCCGGGAGTAAAGGAATGGGTCGGTCCGGGGAATGCCATTTTGTTTAATCCTAACAACCCCGATTCTCTGAAGCAGGGATTTGAACGACTTATTAATGATCAGATAGACCTTGATCCTATTCTTGAAGAGAATCATCTAAAAATCAAAGAATCGGCGATTTTTGCGGAGAATATCAGGAGCACGATACAGATTATGGAAAGGCTGATCAGTCATGCCTCCTGACCGGACTATTCTGCTCATATCATACTATTTCCCGCCGCTCGGAATGGGTGGAGTTGGTCGTCCGTTGGCGCTATATAAATATCTGCCCGAATCGGGGTATAAAGTCAGAGTCCTGACGGTGAAAAATATTCTCTATCCCGAATATGATTATTCTCTTCTTGAAGGAATTGATGCGGCCAATGTTATTCGTACCGACTCGTTTGATCCTGCGCGTCTTCTGTATTTGCTCGGGCTCCGCAATACCATGGCCCTTGACACATCGGGCATTCGCTCTTTGTCCCGGCGACGCCGCCCCGATTCCAAGCGGGGATGGCATTTCTTTGCGCTCCGAAAAGCCGAGGAAATAATCAAAAGAGAGAAAATCGATGCCGTCATAACAACCTCACCGCCCCCTTCTTCCCACCTGCTTGGTTTAAAGCTTAAGGAAAAATTCAATATCAGATGGGTCGCCGATTTCAGGGATCTCTGGTTCTCGCTTCCCATTGAACAGGTCTATGCCCATCCCGCCGATCAGGCTTATGCCCTTGACCTGAAAAAGATGATAATCGAAAGGGCCGATGAAGTCGTGTCGGTAAATAATGATATTCGGCGGTATCTCGGGCGGGGAGAAGTTATCATGAATGGGGCGGATATTGAGACCGCGCGACTCTGGGAAGGGCCAAAGGCAAGGTCGGATGACAGGCTGGTAATCGGACTTCTCGGTACTATTAATTACCTTTGCCCGATCGAGCCACTGCTTAAGGGTATCAGCGCCCTTATCAAAGCCGACTCGAAGTGGAAGGAGAGACTTTCTATTATTCATGTCGGACATTGCGCCAAAGAGGCAATTGCATCGATTTCAAGACATGGGCTTGAGGATATCATAAGGCGCAAGGGGTATCTGCCGAAAGGGGAGGCAATAAAGGCAATGGCGGATTGCGATCTCCTTTATCTGGCGGTGGAGAAGTTCGGCGGCTACAATATCCTCCCCGGAAGAATCTTCGACTATCTTATATCCGGCAAACCGATACTGGGGGTGGTGGCAAAGGACTCCGATGCCGCGGCTCTTCTGCATGAATATCCTCTTGGAACCGTGATCCCGCCGGAGAAATCGGAATTAATCGCGCGGCATCTTGAAGAAATGGCCGGAAGGCCTAAAATCATTGATCGGTCGCCCAAATTGGATGAGCACATCAAATTAAAGTACTCTTCGATCACTACCGCCAAAAAATACGCCGCTCTTCTTGACAGGGTTTTGAAATGAACGACCGGCTTCCCTTTGTCTCGGTCATCGTTATCACCTTCAACGGTATGGAATTTGTCGAGGCCTGCCTGTCGAGTGTTCTCGGATCGGTCGAAGATATTCCAGCTGAGATAATTGTGATTGATAACGGCTCGAAAGACGGTACCCGGGAATTCATGGCCGCCCGGTTTCCTAAGGTACTAATGGAATGCAATGACAGTAACCTTGGTTTCGCGCATGCCGTCAACCAGGGATTTGCAGTAGCGCATGGGAGGCATATTTTCCTTCTCAATCAGGACACAAGAATCAATCCGACGGCTATTACGCAATTGCTGCAGCGGATGGAAAAGGATGCAAGAATTGGTATTGCCGGGCCACGATTTATCGGTTTTGATGGGCGACTCCAGAAATCATGCCGGGCATTTCCCCGTTACCGCGATTTGCTATTTGAGTTTACAGGATTGTCATATCTGTTTCCGCATTCAAAAATATTTGCTCACTGGAAAATGGGATGGTTCGACCATCTGACCGAACGCGAGGTCGATCAGCCGATGGGTGCGGCGCTGATGATTCGCCGCGAACTGACTGAGAAAATCGGCGGCTTCGATGAAAGTTTCGGGATGTTCTTCAATGATGTCGATTTCTGCCGCCGGGCCAAAGAGAGCGGATTTATAAATTTGTACTATCCCGAGGCGGTCGTGGAGCATTTTATCGGAGGTTCCACCCGAAAAATGAAACCGCGAATGGTAATTGCATCACATCGGGCCATGTATCAATATTTTCGGAAATACAATCGTGGTTCGACCGGAATTCCGGCTCTCTATTTCTGGGGCGGGCTGCTCTTTCTCTCGGCGCTGGTTCGCGCTCTCTTTCATATTGTGTCAAAAAAATAACTGATCCTGTGTTCTTCGCGCCGAATTGCATGGTGCAAGCCATGACGATGCATGCGAGTGAAACATGGATAATATAAATCCGTTATTTTGCCGACATCATGACAAAGATATGAATGACACTCACCTTCAGCTAAGGGGTCTTTATTTCCTTTTTCCCGATTATTGCCCCGAATAGCTTCGAAAATGCCCCTTTCCCTTTGTTTTCGCTTGAAACTCTATGAGTTATGGGTCAAAGTTGAAGCTTTTTTTCATTTTTTCAGACTTAAGTCGTTAACAAAACATAAAGTCAATCAAAGTATTGGCTTTTTTTGTTTAATTTTTCTATATTACCTCTTGAATTTTAAAGACTTCCGGCCGCAAAAAAATATTTTTTTCCCTTGACATTATTCAAAAGAAATGACACAATGGGGGAAGTTTTGGTGGGAAATGGAGTAAAGTGGAGGATGCCCGGTCAGTGGACGGCTTCTACGGCAGATATGATGTGCTGATGGACGAGAAGGGAAGAATTTCCCTTCCGGCCAGATTGCGCCCCTCTTCTATAGAAGGCGCCGGCGAACCGGACAACTTCATACTTACCAAGGGACTGGATGGATGTCTTGCTCTCTACCCCCGCAAACACTGGGAGCAGATCCAGCAGCGACTGGATTCGCTCAGTTTTACACGGAAAGATTTTAGATACTTTAGCCGCCTGCTTCATTCCGGGGCCGTTCTGATTACCCTGGACCGTCAAGGAAGATTGCTGATCCCCTCACATCTTCAGGAAGAAGCCTCCCTTAAAAAGGAGATTCTCGTCATCGGAGCTTACCGCTGGATTGAATTCTGGGATCCCGGTTTGTACCAGCAATACCTTGACCAGTACGGTCAGAGTTATGAAGAGGTAGCGGAAAAGCTTTTTGACATCAACCACTGGCAGAAAGAATGAAGCCTATCACCTCCCGGTGCTGGTTGAGGAAACGGTGAGCCTTCTGGTCACCCGCCCTGATGGTGTCTACTTGGATCTGACCTGCGGCGGCGGGGGACACATGAAATATCTCGCCGGGGCCGTTTCCCGGGAGGCCATTCTTGTCGGTCTGGATCGCGATCCAGAAGCAATTTCCGCCACTTCGGAAAATCTAGAATCGATTCCGCAAAAAAAGCGACTCTTTAACCTGAGTTTCGCCCGAGTGGACGAACTCCCGGAAGCGATCGGAATGCAACAAGTCGATGGAATTCTTCTCGATCTGGGTCTCTCCTCCCATCAACTGGATGCCCCATATCGTGGGTTTGCCTTTATGCAGGATGGGCCGCTCGATATGCGGATGGGGAAAGACTCCGGCGCAGGGGCCGAGGAGATCATAAATAATTATTCGGAAAGGGAGCTAACGCTTCTTTTCAAGAAATATGGTGAGGAAAAGAGAGCCCGCCGGGCGGCCGCAGCGATTGTCCATGAGCGGACCGGAGAAAGAATCACGGGCACCGGGCAACTGCGCCGGATTTTGGAGCCGCTGTTCCCGTCTCGCGAACGCAACGCCTCGCTGGCCCGAATCTTTCAGGCGATCCGGATTGAGGTCAATGATGAATTGGGGCAGCTCGCCGGCGTTTTGCCGAAAGCGGTTGATTTCCTCCGAGTCGGGGGACGACTGGTGGTCATTGCCTACCACTCGTTGGAGGATCGCATCGTGAAACGATTCATAGCGGAAAAAGTGCGCGGATGCACCTGCCCGCCGAATTTCCCGGTCTGCGTCTGCGGGAAAAAACCGTCGCTGAAAAATCTCACCCGAAAAGCGGTGCGCCCCGGGGTGGAGGAAATAAAACAGAATCGCCGGGCGGAATCGGCTCGATTGCGGGCCGCGGAAAAACTGGGATAGTTGCCAATGGAAATATCGTTACAGAGACACCGTTCAACTGATAGATATAAGAAGTCACTGGGGAGAAGATTGGTTTCCTCGCGGGCGCTTATTCCGTCCCTCTTTATTATGGCCATTATTCTCTTCGCCTGTCTGCATGTCTGGCAGAGGGTCTATGTTTTTGGCCTGGTAAATGAGGTTTCCCGGTTGGAAAAGGAGAGCGCTAATCTTGATGACCTGCTGAAGAAAACCAATGCCGAGATTGCCGACCTTTCGCGCCTCTCGCGGGTCGAAGAGGTTGCCGCTCGAGAACTGGGTCTGGGTCGAACCAAGGCGGAAAATATGTACACGCTGGTGATGAATAAACCGGAAGTCAAACGGGACGCTCTTGATAATGTGGTCCTCTCCCTGCGCAAACTGGCGGATAACCTTCCGGTCCTAACCGAAAGTAAGGCGGATACGACAAATGTCTTTGATACCAACGGAAATTGATATCAAGAAGAAAAGATTGATTCTCCTGGGTGTCCTGGCGACTTTGCTCTGGCTGGTACTGGTGGGACGATTGGTACAGATACAGCTGGTTCACGGAAGTGAATATACCGATAAAGCCCGCCGTCAAACCCTGGGCAAGAGGGAAATTGAGGCTGACCGGGGAATTATTTATGACCGTACCGGCAAGGAACTGGCCATAAATGTTTTCAAGAATATTCTGATAGCCGACCCGGAAGATCAGGCTGCCGTCAAACGCATCAATGCCTACCTTGATAAGCTTCTTGGCAAGTCTCGCGGATATGCGGCCGGGAAATATAATCTTCAGGCGGGGAAATCGCGTCCAGTTGACAGGGATTTACCTGATGCTCTGGCGGAAAAAGTGAAGGATGATAATATCCCGGGATTGTTTATTACCAAAGGAACCAAGCGCAGCTATCCCCTCTGGGGAGTGGGACAGCAACTGGTTGGTTTCACCGATGTTGATGGGCGGGGGATAGCCGGTCTGGAGTACAGTTACGATTCCGTGTTGACCGGTAAGCCCGGCCTGATCGATTACCTTCGCGATGGGCAGAGGAATACTTATCGCATAAGAGAACTCCCACTGGTGGCCCCGGTCAGAGGAAATTCAATCATCCTGACCATCGACTGGAACTTTCAGGAAATCGTCGAGGAAGAGTTGAAAGCGGCGGTGGAAAAATTCAAGGCCCTTGAGGGAACGGCCATTTTTATCGATTGCCGAACCGGGGAAATCCTGGCCGCGGCTGATTGCGTGGCGGACGGCAAGAATGATCCCATCAAACTTCGCGCGGCCAGCAACGCCTTTGAGCCCGGTTCCGTTTTTAAGGTCTTCACCGCCGCTGCGATTCTGGATGAAAATAAAGCCCGCCCGACCGATCAGGTCTACTGCGAAAACGGCGCCTGGAAATGCGGGCCGCGAGTGCTTCATGATGACCATCGTCATGGCTTTCTCACCTTCCAGGAGGTTATTGAGAAGTCGAGCAATATCGGCACCGCCAAGATGGCGCTGCGCATCGGCGGGAAAAAATTGAGCGAGGGGGCGCATCGTTTCGGGTTCGGGCAAAGGTACTTTGTCGGCCTGCCCGGCGAAGCCTCCGGATCGATCGGCAATCCCGGCAAATGGTCGGACTATAATGTGGCCGCACTGGCGATGGGGCATTCGGTTTCCGTAACCGCTCTTCAACTGGCGACAGGCATGGCGGCCGTGGCCAACGGCGGGAAATTGTATCGTCCCCGGGTGATTAAGGCAATTCTTGACAGCCAAGGAAAACCGCTCAAAGAATACCATCCGGAGGTCATCGCTAATGTGGTGAAACCCGAAAGCGCCCGAATCCTTCGCGAGTTTCTGGTCGGGGTGGTCGAGCGGGGAACCGGCACGCCGGTGAAATCCAAATCCGTGGCGATTGCGGGAAAAACCGGCACGGCTGAGGTGGCCACACTTGGCGGCGGCGGATATAAGAAAAATAAATTTGTCGCATCATTCATGGGGTATTTCCCGGCGGAGGATCCCAAGGTCGCCGGGGTAATTGTCCTGCATCAGCCGGAACCGATTCACTATGGAGGATATACCTCCGGCCCGGCATTCAGGAATATCGCCGAGAGATATGTTGCCGCCAATCCGGACCGGGTCGCGGCGGCGCCGAAAGTCATAGCTGTTACGGATCAGACGGATCTGAATGTCATCCCCGATTTTACCGGGCGCGAGGTGACGCTGGCCCAGACCATGGCCAGGAGATTGGGCATGGATTTGGTCTGCAATGCAAAACATGGCATCATCGCCTGGCAGTATCCGGCCTCAGGCCGCAAGATTCCCGGAAGTGGAAAAGTCGTCGTGCTGGTGGAAGAATCGGAACTGGATTCGTTGGCAATGGTTGACTTGACCGGACTGAACCTCCGCACCGCCATATCATTGCTGAATTTTCAGGGACTGGAATTTGAAATTGAGGGAAGCGGAATTGTCGATAGTCAGACGCCCCTTCCCGGCGCCTTAGTTGATAAAAAAGCCGTATGCCGCCTTATCTGCGGGCGGGGAAGCATAGATGAAGATACTGTTAAAAAATCTAATTAGACCGCTGGAAAACTACCGCTTGATCGGTCGTGATGATCTACCCGTGACCGGCATCGATTACGACTCCCGGCGCATAAAACCGGGGATGGTATTTGTCGCTGTCACCGGATACAAGACCGACGGCAAGAAGTTTGTGAGTGATGCCATTAAGAACGGCGCGGTGGCGATAATCTCGGACCAGCCGGTCAATGCCGATGTACCGATAATTGTCGTCACCTCCGCCCGGAAAGCTCTTGCCGATACCGCCGCTTCTTTCTATGGATATCCCGGGAAGAGCCTGTTTATCGTGGGTGTGACCGGCACCAACGGCAAGAGTACTTCCGTCTATCTTATAAAGCATATTCTCGATGTTTCCGGGAATAAAACCGGCATGCTTAACTCCCTTGTTTATGATATCGGAAAAGAGACTTACAGAGCCGAAAGAACAACGCCCGAATCGCTGGAAGTACAGCGGTTTCTGCGTGAAATGAAAGAAGCAGAGTGTACGCATGCGGTGGTGGAGGTTTCCTCGCATGCGCTGGTCCTGAGCCGGGTGGAAAATATTGAGTTTGAGGTCGGCCTGTTTACGACTTTCAGCCGCGACCATCTTGATTTCCATAATACTATGGAAGAATATCTGGCGGCAAAAAAATTGTTTTTGAAAAAACTTACCGGAAAGCATAAGCATGCTGTAATAAATGTCGATGTCCCGGAGTTTAAGGGATTCATAAAAGATGCCGATTGCCCGGTGATTACATATTCGGCCAACGGCAATAAGGCTGATGTGATGGTACATTCGCCCCGCCTCGGGACGAATAAAACAACTTTTGAGTTGGTAACTCCGGCCGGGAGCCGGACGGTGAGTATACGGCTGCTTGGGCGGTACAATCTTTCCAATGCCGCCGGTGCCGCCGCGACCGGCCTTGCCCTGAAAATCGATCCGGATATCATTGTTAAAGCACTCGAGACCGCCGAACCGGTCCCGGGGCGGTTCCGCCCGGTTGATAGGGGTCAGCTCTTCACGGTGCTGGTCGATTACGCACACACCCCCGGTGCCATTGAGAGACTGTGCCAGTCGGCCCGCGAAATAACCTCCGGGCGGCTGCTGCTTCTTTTCGGCTGTGGCGGCGACCGTGACCGGGGGAAACGGCCTCTGATGGGACAGATGGCTTCGAAATATTCGGATCTCGCGATAGTCACGTCTGATAATCCCCGGAGCGAAGACCCATTCAAGATCATTGATGACATATTGCCCGGCATGTCCGGAAATAATTATAAAATCGTCCCTGACCGGCGGGAGGCAATTCGCGAAATAATCAAAGAGGCCCGCGAAAACGATACCGTCCTTCTGGCCGGAAAAGGGGCCGAGGATTATCAGGAGATTGGACTCAAGAAATATCCCTTTGATGACACGCTTGAGGTCAGCCGCGCTCTGGAAGAGCGGGGATATAAGAAGGCGTAAATAGGGTGATAAAGTTGGATTTCTATACACTGGCAAAAGAAGTTAAGGGAGAACTGGTGCAGAGCCGGTTCGGTACCACGGTCTTTGAGGGTGTTTCTATCGACAGCCGAACCATTGCCGAGCGGCAGCTGTTTGTCGCCGTCAAGGGCGAAAAGGATGACGGCCATAAGTACATCAACGATGTCCTGAAAAGAACCGGCGCGGGCTTGCTCATACAGCGCGATTACCCCGACCTGCCCTCGATTAAAGATACCGTGCCGATCGTGATCGTGGAGAATACGCACGAATCGATGATGCAGCTGGCGAGAAGTTACCGCCGCAGGCTATCCGCCTGTTTCATAGCCATCACCGGTTCGAACGGTAAAACCACGACCAAAGAATTTATCTATGCTATGATTGCCTCAAAGGAAAAGCTGACCTATCGTTCCTCGGGGAATCTTAATAATCTTTTTGGATTTCCTTTGGCGATATTCGCCATGCCGCAGAACTCGAAGTATGGCGTGTTTGAGCTGGGGATATCTGTCCCCGGTGAGATGACCCGTCTGGCCGAAATGGCGGTGCCCGACCTGGCCCTGATTACCAATGTTGGGCCGACCCATCTGGAGACACTCGGTACTATTGAGGGAGTTGCGGAAGCCAAGCTCGAACTGGTTGACATGCTCTCAGAGGATAAACCGGTTATCCTGAATAAAGATTTCCCGGTGCTCATGAAAGCCGCCTCCCGAAGGAAAAGGAATTTTATCACCTATGGTATCGAGACGAATGCCGACTTCACCGCCAAAGCGGTCGGCATCTCCGATGACGGTTTTCCGATTATCGAAATCGACGGCAGCCGCATAACCATAAAACTGTTTGGGGAGCATCAGGCCTATAATCTTCTGGCCGGATACGCCGTCTGCAAAGTACTGGGATTGAATATAAAGGCCTCTGAACTTGATAATATCGAATATCGATTTGCACCCTACCGGGGTGAAATCGCAAATATCAACGGTCTGACTCTCATTGCCGACTGTTACAACGCCAATCCCGCCTCCATGGAGTCCGGTTTGGAGTCGCTACGACGCTATCTCGAACATCCCGCCATGCAGGGTCGGACAAATATCGTCGTTGTGGGCGATATGCTCGAGCTGGGCGAACGGTCGGAGGAATATCATCGGGAAATCGGAATATTGCTGGCTCGTCTGCACTTTGATATGGTCGTGGCGGTGGGGCCGCATTCGGAGTCGATGCGCCAGGCGGCGGTGGAGAACGGGTATGATGCCAAAAGAATAAAACATTTCTCCGGTACCGAGGAAGCCGGGGCTTATTTGGTGGATAATGTCATGAGGGGAGACATAGTCTATCTTAAGGCTTCGCGTGGAATCGGTCTGGAAAAAATTATAACCCTGTTGAAAGGTACGGCTTTCCGGCAGAATTGAGATGCTGTACTATCTGTTCACCCATATGGTCGGATATGTTTCCGGATTCAATCTTTTTCGGTATATTACGTTCCGGACCGCCGCCGCCACCATAACGGCCATTCTGATTGCGCTTTTCCTGGGACCGTTGTTCATCAGACTTCTGCGCCGGTACCAAATTAGGGAAGAGATTCGAACCGATGGTCCGCAGACCCACCTTTCCAAACAGGGGACGCCCACAATGGGGGGGTTAATTATCCTGGCGGCGATAATCATTCCCACGGTCCTCTGGGCCGACATGACCAATTATTTTGTACTTATGATTCTGCTGGTGACATTCTGGCTGGGGTTGATCGGTTTCATGGATGACTATCTCAAAGCGGTCAAGCATCAGAAGAAAGGTATGGTGGGACGGAAGAAACTTATCGGGCAGATAGGGCTTGGTCTGGTTTTCGGATTGGTTCTCACTTTTCTGCCGCCCAATTCGCTTTATGACGGTACGACCGGCATTCCCTTTTTCAAAAATTATGTCCTCTCACTGGGTATTCTTTACATTCCGTTCATAGTCGTTGTTATTACCGCCTCCTCCAACGCCGTCAATCTTACCGACGGTCTTGACGGTCTGGCGATCGGACTGACCGGATTATGTTTTGTGGCCTTAGCCGGATTTACCTATGTTGCGGGTCGCGCCGACTTCTCCAATTACCTGCAGATCGAATATATCCCCGGAGCCGGCGAAATGGCCATTTACTGCGGCGCCGCTATCGGTGCGGCCATTGGATTTCTCTGGTTTAACACCCATCCGGCGGAAGTATTCATGGGTGATACCGGCGCTCTCACGCTCGGCGGCGTGCTGGGCGCGATCGCCATTTTGATTAAGAAGGAACTTCTGCTGGTTATTGTCGGCGGGGTGTTTGTCATTGAGACTCTTTCCGTTATTCTGCAGGTCCTTTCCTATAAGTACCGCGGAGGGAAAAGAATATTCAAGATGGCGCCGTTGCATCATCATTTCGAGTTGCTCGGCTGGCCGGAATCAAAGGTGGTTATCCGATTTTGGATAATCGGGGCGCTGTTTGCCCTATTAACCCTGTCGACTTTGAAAATAAGATGACGACAAAAGAAAGAATCAAAGGAAGAACAATCGGCATTATCGGCATGGCCCGTTCGGGATTGGCGGCGGCACGATTGATTCATCTGCACGGTGGCACCTCGTTTGTGTCAGATGTCAAGACGGCCGAGAAACTCGCATCGGAACTGGCACAGCTTAAGGGACTGGGCGTGGAGTTCGAAACCGGCGGTCATACCGAGCGCCTGCTGGAATCGGATTTCATTATAATTTCCCCCGGCGTTCCCCGGACTATTCCAATCATGAAAAATATCGCCGACGCCGGCATACCCGTATTTTCGGAAGTGGAACTGGCCTCATGGTTCTGCCGCGGCCGGATTATCGCCATCACCGGCTCCAACGGAAAGACCACAACCACCAGTCTCACCGGGGCCATATTAAGTACCGCCGGGATAACCAGTATCGTCTGCGGCAACATCGGGCGTCCTTTTGCCGAGGTTGTAATGGATATTCCGCCCGATGGCTACGCCGTCCTCGAGATTTCCAATTTCCAGCTTGAGACCATCGAGGAATTTGCACCGTACATTGCCATGATTCTCAATCTGACGCCGGACCATCTTGACCGTTATGATGATTTTGACGGTTATAAGAAGGCCAAGTATCGTATCACCGAAAATCAGTCATCAAATGATTACCTTATTTTGAATGCCGATGACACGGTCATCGATAAGAACCATATCGGAAGCAAAGCGCAGAGGATATATTTTTCCACCGCCCGTGCCCTGCCGACCGGGGTCTGTCAGAGGGGACGGACACTGGTCGGCAGGGTGGGCGGGAATGAATATGAAATTATTGAAGTTGATAAGATTCGTATTCCCGGGCCGCATAACCGGCAGAATGCGGCGGCGGCCGCCCTGGCCGGCCTGCTTCTCGGTATCGCTCCTGCGGCCATTGCCGAAACGCTTCGAACTTTCCCCGGTGTGCCGCACCGCATGGAGGATGCGGGGTTGGTAGCCGGGATCAGGTTTATCAACGATTCCAAGGCCACCAATGTCGATTCGGTTTGCTACGCCCTGCGCTCTATCGATACGCCGGTCTGCCTGATTGCGGGCGGGCGCGACAAGGGCGGCAGCTACCGGCCGATTGTCGATTACGGCAAGGGGAAGATCAAGGAAATAGTACTGATCGGCGAAGCACGGGAAAAAATTTTCAACGTCCTGGGGAAGGAATTTCCCGTAGAATTTGCGGAAAGCATGGAGGAAGCGGTCAGAAAGGCTTTTGATGCTGCCTCGCCCGGCGAGACAGTACTACTCTCACCCGCCTGCTCCAGTTTTGATATGTTCAACAATTTCGAACACCGGGGAGAAGTGTTTAAGAAAGTGGTGGCCTCCCTGCGAAGCAACGGAAAGACGACCGTAAAGCTTGGTTCATAAGTAAAAATGGATAAGAAATTATTATATAGTACGGTGGCTCTGTCCATTGTCGGGATGGTGATGGTGTACTCATCATCATCGATTCTGGCCCAGGATCGATTCGGTTCTCATTTCTATTTCCTCCAGCGGCAATTGCTCTGGCTGTTGCTCTCTGTCGCCGTTGCCTGGGGTATCACAAAAATCGACCTCAAGAAGAATGCCATTGCTTCCGTCCCGCTCCTGCTGGGGTGTCTTATCCTCCTTTCGCTGGTATTCATCATGCCGGCCCGCAATGGCTCGCATCGGTGGCTTTTTTTCGGCCCGTTCACGGTGCAACCATCGGAATTCTTCAAACTGGTGGTTATATTCTATCTGGCCTTTTCCCTGTCGCAGAAGAAGAAAAATCTCGACAATTGGAAACAGATACTGCTGCCTTATGCGCCGCTGGTCGGTGCCGGATTACTCCTCATCATTCTCGAACCGGGACTGGGTTCGGCCATGACTATCAGCCTGACCGTTCTGACCGTATTTTTCCTGGCCGGCGTAAGGCTCTATCATCTCGGAGCGCTGATTCTTCCCCTGGCTGGACTTACCTCATTCATGGTTTTTGTGCTCGGTTATAAGCGAGAACGGGTCATTGATTATCTTGCGGCGGTCATTGATCCGCTTAAGGGAAGTTATCATATCAAGCAGGCGGTACTCGGTATGGGCGCAGGAAATCTTTTCGGCGCCGGGCTGGGGAACGGCAAACAGAAGCTCTTTTTCCTCCCTTATCCCCATACCGATTTCATTTTTGCAACGATCGGCGAAGAGCTTGGATTTATCGGATTGCTGGTAATTCTGATACTTTTTTACATCGTCATCTGGCGCGGCATCAAGATTGCCCTTTATCAGCCGGATCGATTCGGATATCTGCTGGCCATGGGCGTCACGCTCTCGCTTCTGGTTTCCATCCTGATCAATATCGCCGTCGTCACCTCCCTTCTGCCGACCACCGGTATTCCTCTGCCGCTGCTTTCGTATGGCGGCTCGGCGCTGATGGTTTCGATTGCCTCGGTGGCCGTATTGCTTAACCTGTCAAAACGAAAGGGGATAGTCGCTAGGTGAAAAAGGTGAAAGTCATCTTTGCCGGAGGCGGTACCGGCGGACATCTGATACCGGCGCTGGCTATTGCCGAAAAACTGAAATCACGGCTGGTTCCCGAATATGAGCCGGATTTCATTTTTGTCGGGACGCGCCGTGGTCTGGAATATCGAATGAGGGAAAAACTGGGATATCCTCTGGTCTTGATTAATATCCGCGGCATGGCACGCTCTCTATCTCCGGCCAATTTATTGGTGCCATTCCTGCTGGTAGGAGCGGTCATAAAATCTCTTCGGCTCATGCACCGCTTTCATCCCGATATCGTCATTGGGACCGGCGGCTATGTGATGGGACCGGTGATCATGGCGGCGGCGCTTTTGAATCGGCCGCGGGTAATTCAGGAGCAGAACTCCTATCCGGGTGTAACCACCCGGCAGCTGGCCTCAAGAGTCAACCGGGTCTTTCTGGGATTTGGCGCCGCGGCCGAATATCTGGGTAGGAAGAGCCGTACTGTAGAGACCGGCAATCCCATTAAGGAAATCATCGGAAGAGTTTCCCGAGAAGAAGGAAGGAATCATTTTGGATATGCATCACCGGATATAAAAGTCATATTGATACTCGGCGGCAGCCAGGGCGCCTCGGCTATTAACCGAAACATTTTAAAAAATCTGCAGGGTCTGGCTGATAATTATCAAATCATCTGGCAAACGGGAGAAAGGGATTACAAGGAAGTGGCCGCACATGCGGGCGGCAAGGTCCCCGGCCGCTCCCTTTTTCCGTTTACCGATCGCATCGAGATGGCCTATGCTGCCGCCGATATGGTTATTGCCCGGGCGGGGGCTCTGACACTGGCCGAAATCACCGCCGCCGGTCTGCCGTCGGTTCTCATTCCTTATCCCTTTGCCGCCGGCGATCACCAGCGGAAAAATGCGGCGGTTTTCAAGGAATGTGGTGCGGCGGTTATTTTCGATGATGGCGAACTGGATAAGGTGAATCTGCTCGGCGAAACGGTGAGGCTTTTTGAAAACGGGGAACGTGATCGGATGGCGCAGGCAACCGCGCGCCTTCGCGACAAGCGCTCCCGCAGCGCCGCCGATTTGATTGTCGACGAAATCTTTCAGTTGATCAACATCAGAAGGAGTGCCTCTTGAAAGCAGGGATTGCGGTACAACCAAAATTTGAAGGCAAGAAGATGATATTCGGAAAATTCAGAGAACTGTTTTTTGTCGGAATCGGCGGCGCCGGGATGTCGGGCATCGCCGAAATCCTCCATAATCTCGGCTACACAGTGAGCGGCTCCGACCTGTCGCACAGCGAAGTCACCGCGCATCTGGATCAGCTGGGCGTGCGGATATTCGAGGGCCATGACGGAGCCAATATCGGTAATGCCAATGTGGTTGTTATCTCATCGGCGGTCAGCGCCGACAACCCCGAAGTAGTCGAGGCCAAGCGGCGCGGCATTCCCGTTATCAAGCGGGCGGAAATGCTGGGAGAGTTGATGCGACTGAAATATTCCATCGGCATTGCGGGCACGCACGGCAAGACTACGACTACATCAATGATCGGCAAGATTATGACGGATGCCCGTCTGGAACCGACCGTTATTGTCGGCGGCATTGTTGCCGGAACCGGCTCGGGGGCAACGCTCGGCGCCGGCGATTATCTGGTGGCTGAAGCCGATGAATATGACCGCTCGTTCCTTTCCATGTTTCCCTCCATGGCGGTAATCACCAATATCGAAGCGGATCATCTCGATTGCTATGACGGCATGGAAGATCTGGAGAATTCTTTTTTGACTTATATGAACCGGGTACCGTTTTACGGTCTGGTTGTTTATTGCATGGACGATCCCACTCTGCTCCGGCTGCACGATCGCATCGGTCGGGCAGCGGTGAGTTTCGGATTTTCGGATGGGGCCGATTATCGCGCCGCCGATGTCCGGTATTTCGAGGGCGGATCGCGCTTTTCCGTTTTCAAGCGGGAGACACTTCTCGGGCAGATCGAATTGCATGTTCCCGGACGGCACAATGTCCTCAATGCCCTGGCCGCGATTGCGGCCGTGTCGGAGCTGGAGGTAAAGTTCGAAACCGTTGCCGATGCCCTGCTCAAATTCCGCGGGGTTGACCGCCGCTTCGAAATCAAGAGTATCACCGGCAATATCATGGTGATTGATGATTATGCTCACCACCCGACCGAAATTCGGGCCACTCTGGAAACCGCCCGAACCTCGTACAACCGCCGCGTGATTGCTGTCTTCCAGCCTCATCTCTTCAGCCGCACGCGGCAGTTCTATCGGGAATTTGCCGAGGTGCTCCATCTGGCCGATATCGCCTATCTGGTTGATATCTATCCGGCGCGCGAGAAGCCGATAGAGGGCGTTACCTCCGAGATGATCAGCCGCTGCGCGCTTCAGATGGGGTATAACAACATACATTATGTCGGTCCCAAAGAGAATGCGGTGGGTGAAGTACTTAAAACGATTCGTTCCGGCGATATGATAATTACCATTGGCGCCGGAAGTATCACGCGGATCAACCCGGAGATAGTGAGAGGAATAGAAAAGCGATGAGTCTGCGAGTCCGCTGGCCTTTTACCGTGATGCTGCTTATGGTGGTGCTGCTGGCAGGTGCGGCGGCGGCGGCTTACTACACCAAATTCTTTCTGTTAGAAAACGTGACAGTTGTACCCGATGCGTATGCCGGACAGGTCGATAATTTTAATCTCGCTCTGGGACAGAATTTGCTTCTGGCTCCGGTTGAAAATGCCGTCGATTATCTTATGGCCATGCAATCGGTCACCAGAGTGCAAGTTGATTACAATCTGCCGAACGGGCTTACCATCAGAGTGAACGATGTAAAGCCGGTGGCGCTGGCGCTCGGCGAGGACAAGCGATCCATTTATGGAATCGACGATCGCGGCAGGCTGATTCCGTATGAAAGACCGGGGGAAGATATCGATTTACCTCTGATAACCGGCCTGAAAAGATGCCCCTTTTATCAGAAGCCCGAGTATCCGCATCTGGGACTCATCATAAGGCAGTTGCAGAAGATAAAAACCGATGATCCCGATTTCTATCATATTCTTTCAACCGTGGATCTATCCGACGGCGATTCCATCACCGTCTTTATGGATGGAATTCCCTTTCACCTGTTAATGCAGGCGGGGGGGCTGTACCGGGGGATAGCCGGGTTGAGAAATTTCGTGTTGGATTGTGGCCCGGAACTGCGCGAGATAACAAGCCTCGATTTTCGCACCGAGGGACAAATTGTAGCGACAAAGAAGAAATGCCAGAAAAAAGAATCATAACCGGAATTGATATCGGTACGACCAAAATCCGCGCTCTCATTACCGAGAGCGACGAGAAAGGATTGCCGATCTTCCTCGGCTACGGCATTGCACCGGCGGTCGGTCTTCGCCGTGGTGTCGTGGTGAATATGGAAAAGACGGTACAGTCCATATCCAGGGCAGTTGAGGATGCCGAGTTGATGGCCGCCGTTCATATCGAATCGGCCGTTGCCGGTATTGCCGGGGATCATATCAAATCGGTCAACAGCCAGGGGGTGATAGGGGTTTCCCGTTCCGACAGCGAAATCACCCAGACCGATGTCGACAAAGCGATCGAGGCGGCCAGCGCCGTGGCAATTCCGGCCGACCGCGAAATTATCCATGTCCTTCCGCAGCAGTACACCATTGATGAGCAGCCGGGGATCAAGAATCCGGTCGGCATGACCGGTGTCCGGCTGGAGGTCGAGGTTCATATTGTCACCGCCGCGGTGACTTCGGCAAAAAATGTCTACCGCTCTCTGGAAAGGTGCGAAATCGGAGCGGATCATCTGGTGCTGCAGTCGCTGGCCGCATCGTACGCCACGATCAGCAGCGAGGAGCAGGAAATGGGGGTGGTATTGCTCGATATCGGCGGCGATCTGACCGATGTGGCGATTTTCTTCGACGGTTCCATTCGACATTCCGGGGTCGTTCCTCTGGGCGGTAAGAATGTCACCAATGATATTACAATCGGACTGCGGACGGCGGTCGAACAGGCGGAGCGGCTGAAACTGGTGCATGGCGCGGCGCTGACCTCGATGGTTGATGCGGATGAAATGATCGAGGTGAGCGGCGTTATGGGAAGAGCGCCGCGAAGCATCTCCCGTAATGTTCTGGCCTCGATTATCGAGCCGAGAATGGAGGAAATACTTTCGCTGGCGTCGCGGGAAATCAAAAAGGCAAATCCTCCCGATGCTCTGGCGGCCGGTGTCATTCTGACCGGTGGCGGCGCCCTGCTACCCGGGGTGGTGGAACTGGCCGAGCAGATACTAAATATGCCGGTCAAGCTGGGCATCCCGGCCGGCATTGAGGGATTGCCCGTGACAATTGTCAATCCGGAATACGCCACGGCCGTGGGCCTGGTGAATTACGGTTTCCGGCACGGGACAGGACAGGCGAAAAGGCGGGGCGGACTGCGCGGATTCTTTAGAAAAATGGAAGATTGGTTTTCAGGAAATTTTTAATAAATCATGGAGGAGTAACCGATGAATGAGGAAACTTTGAAATTTGATTTTGACGATGATTCGAATAATTTCGCCAAAATCAAAGTGGTTGGCGTCGGCGGCGGCGGCGGCAATGCCATCAGCCGAATGATTGAGGCCGGGCTCTCGGGGGTGGAATTCATTGCCATCAACACCGACGCCCAGGTTCTGGAAAGCAACCTGGCCGGCAAAAAAATCCAGATCGGCAAGAGACTCACCAAAGGGCTTGGCGCCGGCGCCAATCCCGATATCGGAAGAAAAGCTATAGATGAAGACCGGGACGAGGTTGCGGCCGCACTGGCTGGAGCCGATATGGTCTTTATCACCGCCGGTATGGGTGGCGGAACCGGTACCGGTGCGGCGCCGGTGGTCGCCGAAATCGCCCGCGAGAACGGGGCTTTGACAGTGGCCATCGTCACCCGCCCGTTCAAATTTGAGGGACAGCGCCGTAATGAAAAGGCGGAAGCAGGCGTCCGCGAGCTCAAAGAAAAAGCCGATACCCTTGTCGCCATTCCCAATGAGCGACTGCTCTCCATCGTGGATAAGTCAACCCGTCTGACACAGGCCTTCAGCTTTGCCGATGAAGTACTGCATCAGGCGACCAAAGGCATTTCCGAATTGATAACGATTCCGGGTCTGATCAATTGCGACTTTGCCGATGTCCGGACCGTCATGCTGGAAAAGGGCGGCGCTCTGATGGGTACCGGATTCGGCACCGGTGAGGAGCGCGCCGAGACCGCCGCCAAGCAGGCGATTTCCTCGCCGCTTCTTGAGAATGTCTGTATCTCCGGCGCCAAAGGGGTGTTGATTAACGTCACCGGCGGCGAAGATATGACTCTCTTTGATGTCAACACCGCGACCTCGATCGTCTATCAGGCGGCCGGCGCCGAGGCCAATATTATTTTTGGCGCCGTCATCGACCCGAGCATGAACGACAAGATGCGTGTGACCGTTATCGCTACCGGCTTTGGCCCTGCGGCCGAGACTACGGTACTTGAGGAAAAGAAGGATTTTATCCCGGCCTCAACTCCGGCCAAAATCATGTCGCTGTTTCCCGAGCACACCGCATACCCTCTGCGGAAAGTAGTCGGCGGCAACGGCGGCAATGGCCATCGTAGTCGCATTCCGAATTTTGAGGATGAGAATCGCAAGATACCGGCTTATATCCGGCGTCTTGACGAATAGAATATTATAAGCCCACTCGGTTCCTCCACACCCAAACCGCCGGTCTCTCTACCCGGCCGGCGGTTTGTATTACGCCATAAAGTATAGGGAAAAGGCCATATCGGTCAACTCTATCCCGAACTCCGCCATCGCTAACACTTTGTTGCTACAGTGGTTATTGATGTGTTACGGACGGCATTGCGATTGCATATCTTTATTCTGGTGATGCCTGTCCGATCACTATTTAACAGGGAGGTTGATATGGGCCTGGCTATTCAGAATAATATCTCGTCCCTCGGCGTCTGGAGAAATGCCGACCTGCGGCTTGTCCTCATGCTGGACTCGATGGAGAAACTATCCTCGGGGATGAGGATAAATTTCGCTCACGATGATCCGTCCGGGTTGGTCATTTCGGTGCAGATGCGGGCGCGGATTGCATCGCTCAATCAGGAAATTGCAAATATATCTGTCGCCATCAGTAAGTATCAAACCGCCGATTCGGCCCTGGAGCAGTTGCGAAGTATTCTCACCGAAATACGCTCTCTGGCGGTCGGGGCCGCCAATGGCGCGGTGAATGACGGGAAAATGCTTGAGGCTTATCAGAGCGAGGCGGATAATCTGGTGCAATCTTATAACCGGATTATATCCGAGACCTCCTTTGGAAAACAGAAACTGCTTGACGGTTCGGCCGGTTCAGTGACGCATGTGCAGAGTCTTCAGGAGATAGATTTTTCCACAACCGCCGGTACCGAGCATTCCATCACTGCTCTTGACGAAGCGACATCACGGCTCGATCAGGCAATCGCCGATATCGGCGCCACGCAGAAATATGCCCTGGAGTCTCAGTTGGTCAATCTCCGCGTCGAGGCGCAGAACCTGACTGCGGCCGAATCACAGATAACCGATGCCGATTATATTCTTGAGTATTCCAATTTTCTACGAAATCAGTTGCTTCTCCGCTCGGCTATGTCGCTTCTCGCGCACGGCAGCCTTAATGCCCGGACAGTGCTGACACTGCTGTCCGATCGGTAGCCGGCGAGCCGGGTTTATTGTATGGGACGACCGGCGTGTTGACCGGAAAAGGGTGAATAAAAACGGTGGGATTTGAATCCCACCGTTCTTATTCAGATTCTATCTAATCCTACATGCACTTTAATGGAGCGCCGCTCTTGTAAAGAAAATTAATCAAATAGGTGACATCGGCGATATTGACCGAATTGGAATTGTTGACATCGGCGGCCCGCACCGGCAGAGGCGCCGTCCCGTCGCGATAAAGGTAATTTATGAGAGCGGTAATGTCGCTGATATTAACATTTTCGCTGCTGTTGGCATCACCGCACATAAAACTGGGACAGACCATCCCGGCTCTCAGTCCGGGAATGTATTCGAGCGCCGGGCCGGCGAAAAGCGGTTTATACATATCATATTCAATCGGCTCTATTAACGCGGAATCATTCTGGCTAGGATAAGCGGGAAGTCTGAAATAGACTTTGAGCACCGGGCCGTCGCCGGGAGCAAGATCGGGCAGTGAGTTGCTGCTGCAATAAACGGCGAAAGTCATTCTCTTGTTGGTGGGATCGTCACTGATAGGATTCTTCTTGTCAAAAGTCTCCGTGCGGCAACCGACCACCGAGCAGGAGTCATAAGTCAGATCGAGAGGACCGGCATAGGAAATGGGGATCATAATTCTCCGCAATGGAATTGTGTTTGAACCGGAGATAGTTACAACCACCTCGGCATTGGCTTCACCCTCCGTATCAAGAATCCTCATCGTATCGGCCAGAGCGGTGACACAATTGGTGATAGTGTACGATTTTGTTTCACCGCCGGTGGCTGTCTGGACGGTTACATTATATCTTCCCGCGCGGGTATAGAGATGTGTTGGAGATTGCACGAACGCCGAATCACCATCGCCGAATGCCCATTTCCAGGAATCCGGCTGCACGGTGCTGGTACCGGTGAAATTGACCGGAATGGGCACCTGTCCCCACGAAGTATCAACCGCGAAAAACAGCCCGCGATCCGGCTCAATATGTGTCAACATGAATTCTTCCAAATACGAACACCCCTGCCAGTTGCAGTACAATTGATCAATACTATACCATGTAGTGTGGCCTTCGGCCCAGCCGTAATTCATATGAACCTGCGGAATTTTGCCGACCTCCTGCCAGCCATCGGCAACTATTGAATGACTCATGATTCTATACTGGAGGGGGCGGTTGGCCGCAATCTCGGTGCGAATCAAATCGGACCATTCAGTCTGGGAATAGCTGGTGCGATTTTCCAGTTGAATATGATTGAAATAGCGGAAATAGGTCGGGAAAACATTCTGCGCATCCGAGGTATAAGCTCCGGAACCGCAACGGCCGTACTCCATATTGAATGCCACCCCGACTTCAGAGCAGAGTTCGGCCAGGGCATTCTGGGTGGCCGGCGGACACGGATTGTTGCAGTAATCAACTATATTATCCCAATCATAGGGGTCGGAATAATCGGCGGTCAGCAGCGCTCCGGGCGAGCTCCCGCCGCATGAGTTGTCGCCGCCCCACCAATAAGTATGGGTGCCGCTTCCCTGCAATGGCCATCGGTGGTATGCCAGGATCTGCGCCGTCGCTGTCGCCACGCACCCGACCACGGTTCGCCCGCCGTCTCCGGCCGGGCAATAATTGTTATAGGGAAATCCCTGGTGCCAGGAGGTGGTCAGGAGCGGACCGAATTGTTCCATCGGCTGATATTTCTGTGCTGACAGGTTCGCTTTAAACAAATCAGAATTAGTCTGAAAACGATTCCATTCCTGGCGCTGGGTGCGATCGAGAAGAACCTCTCCGGTATCCGGTTGGGTTGCCTCCAGACTGCCGTATATTTGAACATAAAGGCGGATACGATGAAGCAGGACTTCCCGAAGCAATGCCGGGAATCCCTCGGGATCATTGATATTGATCCCATTCTCATCGGAGTAGGCTCGCACCGGCGGCAATTCCTTGAGAACCGGAACAACGACATAACCGTTGGGCCTGATGAGGAAAACTCTGGCCAGCAGAGTATCATTTTCCACGAGGTCCTGTACCGACGAAATCTCAGGAACAGGTGAACCACCCCATTCGCCCTTATAATAAGTCACGTAGGTCAGCCAGTTACGGCAGACCGATTCCATATCAGCAATATTGGCTTTCTCCGCCCATGCGGAAGAATAAAGGGCCATAAGTATCACGGCAACGAAAATAGAAATCCCGGCGGTGCTCATCGAGGGTTTTCTCATAATCTCCTCACGTGGGGACATGTCATACAAGGCTGACAGTCATAAGAGTGCTGAACAATACTTGTTTTCTTGAAGATATCGTCATCTGATTATTTCCGTCAATCCAATCTACAGGCAGTCGGGCGGCGGGCCGGCCTGATACAGGAAATTAATTAGCCGAGTCACATCCTGAATATTGACAGTGCCGCTATGATTAGCGTCAGCAGCTCTGAGCGGATTGGGCGCCGGACCGTCCTTATAGAGATACTTTATCAGGTAAGTGACATCCATAATATTCGCACGACCTTCGCCGTCGGCATCACCGCAAATGAAATATTTATATACGGCGCCGTCCTCTATATTGGGCTGATATTGAAGCACCGACCCCGAGTAAAGGGCATTATAGATATCATATCCTTCCAATGAAATTACCGCCGTGTCGGCATCGGTGAAATAATGTGGCGCACGGAAGTAAAGCTTGAGAATCGGTCCGTATCCCGGAGTCAGCTCGAGCGTATCGTTGACAGAATTATGAAAGGAGAAAGCCATCCGTTTGTTGGTGGGGTCGTAACTCATCCTGGTTTTTATCGGGAATAAATCGGCGCGGCAACCGGTCGTGGAAAATGTGTCATAGCTTAGGTCAAGCGGACCGCCGTATCCGATCGGAATGACTATGTGATTAAGGGGAACGGTATTCCCACCCATAATAATGACCTCGACAATTGAGTCGGCTTTGGCCAGAGCACTGTACACCGTCATTGTGTCACCAAGAGCATTAATGTACTTGGGAACCGTATAAGTATGTGTTTCAGTCCCGGAAATGATCTTGAGTGTTACATCATGCTGGCCGGATTTCTGGAAAACATGAGTCGGGGATTGAACAAAGGCGGAGTCCCCATCGCCAAAAGACCATATCCAACTATCGGCGGGAACAGTATTGATTCCGGTGAATGAAACCGGTAGCGGTACCTGACCCCCGGTGGTATCGGCGGAAAAATAACAGTCATCATCCGGTTCGATATTCGTAAGCATATCCTCGACCCAGGGAGTGCAGCCGCTCCATGGGCAGTAGAGTTCGTCGACGGAAAACCAGGCGTTCTGACTTCCCCCCCAGCCGTAGTTCATGTGTACCTGATCCGTCACTTCGATGCGCCGCCATCCGTCGGCCACAATGGCGTGAGAGTAAATGCCGTAGGCAATGGGGCGCCCGGCCGCGATCTCATCGCGGATGAGTGCCGACCAATCATAACGGGTGTAGCTGCTTCGCTTCAATTCGCGAATCTGATTTCGATAGCGGAAATAATAAGGAAAGAGACCGGTTCCGCTGCCGGTATAGGCCCCTGAGCCGCAGCGTCCATAATCCATATTGTAGGCAACACCTACTTCATAGCACAGCTCGGCCACGGCCTTCTGTACCGCCGCAGGACTGCTCATCGAGCAATAATCGGGAATATTGGCCCAATCATAAGTGTCCGAGAAATCGGCCCGGAGATTAAGCGGCGGGCTGCTGCCGCCGCAGGAATAATCGCCGTTCCAATAGTTGGTGCGTCGGCCCGAGCCCTGGGGCGGCCAATTATAATAAGCCATAATCTGAGCGGCCGCCGTGGCCACACAGCCCACCACCGTGCGACCGCCGTCGCCCATCGGGCAGAAATTGTTATATGGTGCCCCCTGATGCCAGGTACTTGTCAGGAGCGGCCCCAAATCCTCCATCGGTATCATCTTTCTGGCCGTCAGCGATGTCCGGAACGTTTCTTCATTCTGATTGAAAAAAGCCCATTCCCCGCGTTGCTCGCGGGCCATCATGACCTCCCCGGTATCGGGCTGTGCAATATCCAGAGAACCATACCGCGTCACGAAACTTCTGACTCGATGCTGTAACACCTCTTTTATAAGAGCCGGAAGACCCTTTTCTTCGGAAAGGTCGATGCCGTTTTCATCGGAGCAGTACATAACGGGCGGAAGTTCTTTGAGCACCGGCACGATCACAAACCCGACCGGTTGTATCATGAAACAACGACCCAGAAGAGTATCGTTGACGATAATTTCATGCACCCTGACAACCGCCGGAGCGGTCGAGCCCCCCCAGATCCCTCTGGTATTGGTCATATAGGTCAGCCAGTTCCGGCAAACCAATTCCATTTCGGAAGAGGTGGCTCTTTCCGCCTGCACTACCGGTGATAATAAGAGAATCAGGAAAAACGCCGTCAGCAGAAATTCGGCTGCACCCGGAGTGGTAATACAATCCGCCCCCGTCCGGGAATTCCTTCCCGGAAACCATTCATTTGAGGCAGTCCCATGTTTTGAACTCAAATCCCATTCCTTTCACTATTTCTCTTTTTATTATCCATCTCGGATGGATTTCCTATAGACAATGCGGAACCGGCCCCCCCTTATACAGGAAATTGATCAGATAAGTTACGTCCTGAATATTAGTTATGCCGCTGGCATTGACATCGCCCGAAAGAGGTGGAATCGGCGCCGGGCCGCCTTTGTACAAGAAGTTGATAAGATATGTCACATCCTGGATATTGACCAGTTGATTCCCATTGATATCACCGCAGATGAATTCACAGGCATCACCGATGCCGTCACTGTCGGAATCTTCCTGACCCGGATTGGCGATATTCGGGCAATTATCGCAGACATTACCAATTCCGTCATGGTCGGCATCCGCCTGGTCTGCGTTAGCCATAGCGGGGCAATTGTCGCACAGATTACCGATTCCGTCGCCGTCGCCATCGGCCTGTTCAAGATTGGCGACACTGGGGCAATTGTCGCAGGCATCGCCGAACCCGTCGCCGTCCTGATCGCTCTGTAAAGGATTGGCCGTGGCAGAGCAGTTGTCGCAGACGTCGCCGACACCATCACCGTCGGCATCCTCCTGCCCAGGATTGCTCACACTGGGACAGTTGTCCAGACGGCAGACATTTTCCGGATGATTGGGATTGCCGAACCCGTCGCCGTCGGTGTCAAAACAGGGGGGAGCAGCCCAGCCGTCAAGAAAGAGCAGGATACGGGTCATTATTGTGTCGCGACGGGCATAAGCAGTGGCCGTATTAAGTAATGCCTCATAACCCCAGTTGAAGTAAACAACTTTGAATGTCCCCTGATAACTGAGCGCGGAATAGTTGTTGCCAATCTGAAACTTGAATTCCGGCTGGGCGCCGTTGATAGGTATAATCTGCTGTGAAAGCGAAAAAACCTGCGTGCCGACGTTGTCATAACGAACCTTGAAACCATCTCCAATGTGCGAACCGGCGACTCCCAGATGTATAAAATAGAAAAGGTTGCCTCCAAAGCGAGCATGCAGGTAATTGTCCAGAAAGAGGGAGTCTTCATTCCGAAGCTCTCCGGCCAGGCCCTGGCCGGTCAGGAAGAGCCGGCCGCCGTTATCCAGAAATTGTTTCATTGCGGCTATATCATTTGGCGTGAGAAAGTCGGCGGCGCTGTCGCCGGTGTACCAAATTACGGTAGTGTAATTACTGAGCAGCGATCCGGTGGGCGAACCGGCGGTATTCTTGCGCCAGATATGCGTGGGAACCCGCATTGCATGCAGGTCACCGACATAGATATCCTCGTAGCTTCCATTATGGTCGCCATTGACGGTCAGGATGCGCGTGTGCCCGACTTCCTTTTCCAGAGCGATTCTGTCATAAAAAGTGCCGCCATCGGACTCGATGGTCAAGTAAAAAGAATCAATGATCGGATTAATTGTATTAGGAACCACATACTCAATCGGGACAGATAAATTGTTGACTTTTCCCCCATTACCATTGATAGCCGAGAGAGAGACCGAAGGTGTGGTGAAGATTATATTGGGGTCGGGCGATGAAAGAGTTACGGTGACACCGTTGGCGGTCAGCCAGTCGTTTTTCAGGAAAAAATAGAAGCGGACCGTCTCACCGGGATCATAGAAACCATCACCGTTAGGGTCGACAAATTTGGACGAATCGAGTATATAATAAGGGTGCGACCAGTTTATGTCGAGGTTGGCATTCATGATCGAATCGGAATAGGATATATCCCAAACCGCTACCTGCGTCGTGGCCGGAGCATATGATTTCGAATTGGGATTGGTCTTATCGTCAAAATGAGTGACACCGCCGGCACCCGGATAAGGGTCGGAGCCGTCGCCGCCGCCGTTATTGTTCTGGAGATCGAATCTCCCATCCGCCTGCTCCACCATAATGTGCGGATGCCATTCGTTATCGTTACCCCAGACTGTCTCATCAACATGATAAATCAGAATTCCTTCCCCCGGAAGAGCGGCATCAAATCCCTGTTTCCGGCGATTCTCAACCAGAAAATATTGACTGCCCATCGACCCCCCCGACCAGAGGCGATACCCGACCGGATTCCATTCCACCGCCGGGATTGACACGTCTTTCAAATTGGAGGTTACATTGGTGACGGACAAAAAGCCCAGTTGGTTCTTGCTCCATACATCAAGCTGAGCCGGAAGACGCGTTCCCCCGTTCCAGCTTCCTCCCGCCATGAGCGTCCAATTGCCGCAACCACGCGAGGAATAATCGTAATCATATAGGTCGGGAAGACCGAGAGTGTGGCCATATTCATGACAAAAGACGCCGATCGAAATCATCGGGCCGCCGACCGCTTCTTCCGGCTCCATCGAGTATGATGAGACATACACACCGTCTCTGAACTGGGCGGGAATGCCCGAGGCATGCGACCAGATCTCGCAGTCATCGCCCGATTCCTCCGTGCCGGTGCCGGAATGAACGACAAAAATGCCGTCAACATAGCCGTTCTGGTCATTATCATAAAGTGAATAGTCGACATCGGGATCGGCCAGAGCGACCGCCTCTTCCGCTAATTTTTGGGCATTATTGGGATAAGGTCCAAATCCGTGCGAACCGTCACAAAAGTTTGTGTAATATCTGAATAGCTGCGAGGCTCGGTACCATCCGACCACATCTCCCTGAAGAATAAAATTGCCATAAGAGTTTTCGATATAGAATTCTTTCATCGAGCCGGTCGGATTCTTTCTGCCGTCCGAAAAAAGGACAGAATCAAAGTGGGCAGGCGTAGGCGCCGCCGCTCCTGCCGTATACGGCTTGTCAGGGTAATCAATAAGAATAACCAGCACCCGCATAACCGTCAGTTGCGCAAAGGCCTTGCTTTTTGGGAGCTTACCGTCATCGGACATCGGTACATCAAACCCCCGGGCTCGTGCCTCGGCAGTTATCCTGACATATTCATCAAATCTCCCCTCGTCTTTAAGTTGTTGCAAAACTTTTTCGGAAGGGGGCATGGCCTTTAGCAAAGTGGTAAGGAAAAGAAGTGAGAAAATAAAAAGAACCGGCAGTAAAAGACGTTTCATCAAAACCTCCGAGGTGTGTAAGTCTATCAATAATATAGTAATAAAGCCTATTTTAGTCAAGTTCAATCGTCATCAAAAACAGGCTCCGGAGGTTTTTATTACCTCCGTGCGCACTACTCCGAGTGGTTATCTATAATTGTCGGCAAGAAAACTGACAGGTAAATGCAGAAAAATTTCCGAGCAGCCATAGATACAAAAAAACCGTCTCTTGCCAAGACGGTTTAAATGCTGCAATCTCATTGACCTATAGCAAATCGCGTTTCCCGGACTATTTCGCCGGAACCGCTTTTTTGGCTCTGGTGACTTTCAGAATTTTCCCGGCCTTAAGGCAACCGGTGCATATCTTGACAGTCCTGACCGACCCATCGACACTGGCCCGAACATTGCGGAGATTCGGATTCCAGCGCCTTTTGGTCACATTATGGGCGTGGGAGACATTGGCCCCGACAGCAGGCTTTTTCCCACAGATTTCGCATACTTTAGCCATTTCTATATACTCCAAAAATATAAACTTCCAATAATAATCATTTTGACCAAAAAAGCAAGATAAATTGTCTAACAAATACCGGCCAGCTAAATTCCTGTCAACCTCCTGCAATGGCATATCATCGATCATACCACCCTTGACACCCCTTTTCAAAACCTTTATCTTGCCGAAAAAGTATATATAAATGTTTGCCAAAAGGTTACTGCGTATAATCTTTTGAGAAAATAGAGTAAGATATGCTTGATATTAAATTTATCCGGGAAAACCCGCAACTGGTTAAAGATGCGGTCAAAAACAAGAACGAGAAGGCAGATATTGACGAAATCCTTCAGCTTGACACACGCCGCAGGGCCATTATTGCCGAGGTCGAGCAGCTAAAGGCCTTGCGCAACAAAGTCAGTGAGGAGATTGCAAACAAGAAAAAGGCCAAGCAAGATGCTGCTGCCGACATCGCGCGGATGAAAGAAGTCGGTGACAAAATTGCCTCTCAGGATAATGAACTGCGGGAATTGGAAGAAGGATTGAATCAGAAACTTAAATGGGTTCCCAATATTCCGCATCCGTCGGTCCCAATCGGATGTGATGAAGGGTGCAACGAAACCATCAAAGAATGGGGGACAATACCGCAGTTTTCCTTCACGCCTCTGCCACACTGGGATCTGGGGGAAAAATTCGGATTGCTCGATCTTCCCGCCGCGGCCAAGATCGCCGGGTCTGGTTTCTATGTCTTGAAAGGAATCGGTGCGAAACTTCAGCGAGCTTTGATATCTTTCATGCTCGATACTCACGGCCGCGATGGTTTCACCGAGATCTGTCCTCCTTTTCTGGCCAATGCCGAGTCCATGACCGGCACCGGTCAGCTCCCCAAATTGGCCGCCGATATGTACAAATTGGCCGAGGAAAACCTCTATCTCATCCCGACCGCGGAAGTGCCGGTGACCAATCTCCATCGAGATGAAATACTTCCCGTAGAGAAGCTGCCGGTTTACTATGTCGCCTATACCCCCTGCTTCCGGCGTGAGGCGGGCGCGGCCGGGAAAGATACCCGCGGGATGATCAGAGTTCATCAGTTCGATAAGGTGGAAATGGTCAAAATCGTCCATCCGGATAGATCCTATGAAGAACATGAAACTCTGTTACAGCAGGCGGAGAAAATCATCCAGGCGCTTAAAATCCCGTATCGGGTACGGCTTCTCTCCACCGGCGATTTATCTTTTGCCGGGGCCAAATGCTACGATATCGAAATCTGGGCGGCCGGCATGGGAAAATACCTGGAGATATCCTCGGTCACCAATTTCGAGGCTTTCCAGGCCCGTCGCATGAACACCCGATTTCGCGATAAGGATAAAAAAGTCCACTTTGTCCATACGCTCAACGGCTCCGGGGTCGCTCTGGCACGGCTGGTGCCGGTCATCCTTGAAAATAATCAAACCGAATACGGGACCATTTTGATACCTGAGGTTTTGCGACCTTATCTGGGCGGCCTTGCGGAAATAACCGGACGTGAATAAGAAAAGAAACATCAGACTCGCCATCGGGGCGACGACCCTTTTCAAACTGTTTCTGCTGGCGGGAATTGTCCTCATCTCGATTGTTTTCATCTGGTATACCCTGGATGTCATTGAACAACTCAAGGAGGATGCCGAACAGATGGTGCGATCGTATGTCAATCTCTGGCAGAAAGCCGCCAGCGACAGCACTTCCAGCGGCGAGGTTCAAATCATTTTTGAAGAGGTGATTAAGAAGGCCAATTTCCCCGTGGTCATCGCCGATCCCGAAGGGCAGCCGATTTTCTGGCGCAATGTCGAAGGCATAATCGATAATGATCCTCTGCCCGAGACCAGATCCAGAGTGCAGAAGCTGGTCGATGAACTGAAGCAGAGCGGTCGGGAAATTCCGCTTAAATTCGGTAAAACGACCATTAACTATTTCTACTATGGTGATTCTCCTGTCATTCGGCAGTTGCAGCGGATGCCCTTTATCGAAATTGGGCTGGTCGGAGCCTTTATCCTGGTTGGATTTATCGGTTTCCAGAATATCCGGCGTTCCGAGGAACGACACATCTGGGTCGGTATGGCCAAAGAGACCGCGCACCAACTGGGCACGCCGATTTCCTCTTTGATGGGGTGGCTGGAATTGCTTCCGGATAAAGCCCGGGGTGAAGGCGCGGTCGATAAATCGACAGATATTGAGACGGCTGACATATTTCGGCAGATGAAGACCGATGTCGACCGGCTGCAGAGAGTGGCCAACCGGTTCGGCCAAATAGGCTCCAAGCCGGAATTGAAAGAAATCAATATAAATGTCCTCTTGGAAGAGACCGCTGCCTATTACCGGCGCCGTCTTCCTTATGACGGGAAAGGAATTCAAATCATCTGCACCCTGGCTGACCTGCCGCCGGTAAAATTAAACGGCGAACTGATTACTTGGGCCGTCGAAAACCTTGTAAAAAATTCGCTTCAAGCCGTTGACCCTCAGAAAGGACGGGTAGAGATTCTATCCACTCTTGCCCGGGACTCCTACGGATTGATCGTTCAAGTCATTGATAATGGAAGCGGTATACCGTCGGGCACGGCCCGGAAATTGTTCCGCCCCGGCTTTACGACCAAAAAACGAGGCTGGGGACTGGGACTGACCCTGGCCCGCCGCATCGTCGAGGATTATCACGGCGGAAGAATAACCCTGCTCCGGTCGCACCCCGGGGAAACCGTTTTCCAGATTGTCCTGCCCCTCCGAAAAGCGGTCAAATAAACCGGCCGGGGATACTGGAACAAACCGCGCCGGAATTACATTAGGATAAGAGTAAGCAATATGATGAAGAAAAAAATATTATGGGTCGATGATGAAATCGACTCATTGAAACCTCATATCCTTTTTCTGGAACAGAAGGGATTTGAGGTGGTGACCGCCCTTTCCGGCGATGATGCGCTGGTGAAAGTGCGGAATGAGAATCTTGATTTGGTCCTGCTGGATGAGGTAATGCCGGGGAAAGACGGTCTCACAACGCTTGAGGAAATCAAGGATATCAAACCGCATTTACCGGTGGTGATGGTGACCAAGTCCGAAGAAGAAAGCCTGATGAATGAGGCGATCGGACAAAAGATAGATGACTATCTCACCAAGCCGGTCAATCCCTCTCAGGTTTTGATGGTCATCAAGAGGTTTCTGGATACCAGGAAAATCATCTCCGAAAGCCAGATGAAACGGTATATCACCGATGTAAATCGTTTTAACCAGAAATTGTACGGTGTGATGGAGCCGAAAGACTGGATGGAGGCAGCCCGGTTACTGGCGGAGTGGGATCTGGAACTGGATAACAGCCCCGATGCGGGACTTTCCCAGACACATCTCGGAACACGCAAGGATTGGAATACCGAATTCACCAAGTACCTGGAGAAGAATTACGCCCGATGGATTTTCGCGCAGGAACGACCGGTTCTATCGCCCGACCTCCTGCGGAAATATATGATTCCCCTGCTGCGGCAGGGACGCAGAGTCCTTCTGGTCGTGGTCGACTGCATGCGGCTGGACCAATGGCTGACAATCGAATCGCTTCTGGCGGAATTCTACAATATTGAACGTGACACCTATTTCTCTATTCTTCCCTCCGCCACCCCTTTTGCCCGCAATGCCCTTTTCGCCGGACAATTCCCCGATGCCATCGCCAAAAGATATCCGGAAAACTGGAAAGATGACGATGAAGGCTCTCTGAACCGGAATGAGGACCAGCTTCTCGCCGACCTGATCGTATCCGAAAAGGTCAAGCTGAATAGCAATGTTCGGTATGAAAAGATATATGACAACACCGAAGGGGAAGTGCTGGCCAAACGGGTGGCCGATTATTTTCAGTCGGAACTGGTGGCCTTTGTTTTCAATTTCCTCGATATTCTCGCGCATGGACGCTCCAATAATGTCATCCTGAAAGAAATCGCCGGAAGCGAGGCCGCTTTCCGTTCCCTGATGAAAAGCTGGTTCATTCATTCACCCCTCTTTTCAATTCTGAAATCGTTTGCCGAAAAGGAATTCACCGTTATTGTCACCGCCGACCACGGTTCGGTGCTCTGCTCTCGCGGAACCATGGCGCACGGACGGAGAGATACTTCCACCAATCTTCGGTACAAGTACGGCGATAATCTCAACTGTGACCAGAAAAATGCCCTCCTCATAAAGAAGCCGGAGGATTTCCGCCTGCCGCGATTCAACCTCGCCACCACCTACATCATTGCCAAGGAAGATTTTTACTTTGTCTATCCCAACAAATACAATGAATATATCCGGCAATTCCAAAATTCGTTCCAGCACGGCGGCATCTCGCTTGAGGAGATGGTGGTTCCTATCATCACTATGACTCCCAAGTGACCATGGCTCAGAAAAATATTGATATAATAATAACCGGGTCTGAGGAAGAGACTATCCGCACCGGGCGACGGTTTGCCGCTATCCTCCAAAATGGAGACCTGGTAGTTCTGACCGGCCCGCTCGGCGCCGGGAAAACCTGCTTTATCAAGGGCATTGCCCTCGGATTGGGGGTTAAAGAGGAGGAAATAAAATCCCCGTCGTTTACTCTGGTGAATGAATATTATGGCTCCAGACCTCTTTTTCATTTTGACCTTTATCGGATGAAATTAGTGTCGGAGTTGTATCAAATAGGTTGGGATGATTATCTTCTTCGTGATGGCATCGTCGTTGTCGAATGGGGAGAGAAAGCCGAGGAATTTCTCCCGGAAAAAAGGGTTGAAGTGGCGATTGATATCATTTCGGAAAATGAACGGCGTCTCAGCATCACTCTTCTGAGAGATTAAAATTGCAAAAGAATATGTTTGAAATCATACCCAATCTACTGGCCATAGAAAGTTCCACTTCAGTATTGCGGGTCGGCCTTTCCCTAAGCGGCAGTCGTTTTGATTTTTTCGAAAGCCATGACCGGTTTCGTCATGCCGAATTCATTTTCAAATTGATTTCCGAGGTTTTGAGCCGAAATCGGGTGGGGAAAGAGCAACTTGAAGGAATAATTGTCTCGACCGGCCCCGGTTCGTTTACCGGCCTGCGCATTGGAATGGCCGCGGCCAAAGGGCTGGCCGTGGCGCTCAGGATTTCAGTGATTGGTGTTTCGATATTTTCCTCCAATGCGCCCCGCCTGTTCGAGCAATTCGGCCCGACCGGCATGATTGTCCCCTCCCGACGGGATGAGTTTTACCTAGGAATAGTGGAGACCACCGATTTTGATGATAGCCGAATAACTGTCGTCCGGAAAGACGACCTGGACGCGCATCTCAAGGGACGGCCGTTGTTTCCGCTTGATTTTGAGGCCGTCAATATCGATTCCCTTACGAGTCATATCATCTCTCCGGATCAGTTTTCTCCCGATATGGCCGACCTTTTCCGTGCCGGCGGCAAAAGACTGCTGGAAACCGGGGGCGAAGATATCGAAAGGTTGGAGCCGCTCTATATTCAAAAATTCCCTGTCAGGAAGGAGCCATGAGCGACCCCGAGAGAGTAAAAGAGGAAGTTATTATCCGACCGATGGCCCGGTCAGATATTTCCACCATTGTTCTTATCGAGAACAGAATTTTCCCCGATCCTTGGCCAACTGTGGCTTTCGAGGAAGAACTGGACAATAATGGCCGGGGAATTATTGTGTCCGAGGTGGGCGGAGTAATTGCCGGTTATGCCGGGTATATAATCGGCCCTGGGGAAGCCCACTTGACCAATATCGGGGTGGTTCCCGAATTCCGGGGAAAAGCTATTGCCAAAATTCTATTAAATAGTATCTTAGAAATCTCCAGAAAGGGAGAGTGCGACTATATATTTCTGGATGTGCGGCCCAGCAACACGGCCGCCATTAATTTATATAACCAGTTCGGCTTCTTTGAGCTGTATCGGCGGCCCAAATATTATCGGATGCCCCCCGAAGATGCCGTGGTGATGGTCAAAACCCTGACGGATGAATCGCAATAAACTATGGACTGGTTTCGAAAAACTAAGGATGGTCTGACCCCGCAGGAACGGAAAGAAATTCCGGACGGCCTCTGGTCGAAATGCTCCTCCTGCGGCGAGATTATCTATACCAAACAGCTCGAGGCCAATTTCTGGGTCTGTGCCGGCTGCAAATATCATTTTCGTATTTCCAGCCGGAAATATATTAAAATCATTCTGGATAACGGTGAACTGGAAGAGTTTGATGCCAATCTGGAATCGATGGATCCCCTTAAATTCCGCGACTCCAAGAAATATCCCGACCGCATCAAAGGGGCCCAGGCCAAATCGGGTCTCACTGATGCCGTTATCGCCGGAATCGGCAAAATCGATTCGATCGAGATATCTTTTGCCATCATGGATTTTGAATTTGTCGGCGGGTCGATGGGTTCGGTGGTGGGGGAGAAGATTGCCCGGGCTATTGAACGGGCCATAGAGCGAAATATTCCACTTATCATTGTTTCCTGCTCCGGCGGGGCGCGGATGCAGGAGGGGATACTCTCGCTGATGCAAATGGCCAAAACCTCAGCCCTGCTGGCGGTGCTGGCCGAGAAGGGGCTTCCATATATTTCGGTGCTCACCAATCCGACCACGGCCGGCGTTATGGCCAGTTATGCCTCGCTGGGCGATGTCACGATTGCCGAGCCGAAAGCGCTCCTTGGTTTTGCGGGCCCCCGGGTCATCCAGCAGACTATCGGGCAGGACCTCCCGCCCGGCTTCCAATCTTCAGAATTCTTTCTCGAAAAGGGTTTTCTCGACAAAATTGTCGAGCGCAGCCGGCTTCGGGAAACTCTGGCGCTCCTGTTAAAATATTTTCAGAGATAATCGTTATGGCAAAAAAGATCGGCGGATATGAATCGGCTCTGCGATTTATCCTCTCCCGAGAAATGTTCGGCATGAAATTGGGATTGGAAAATATTTCAGGCCTGCTGGACAAAATGGACAATCCTCAGAATAAATTTCGGTCAATTCATATCGCGGGGACTAATGGGAAAGGTTCCACGGCCGCCTATATCGACTCGATCCTGCGGCAGGCCGGATATAAGACCGCCCTGTTCACTTCCCCGCATCTGGTTGATTTTCGGGAGAGAATAAAAGTCAACGGTGCGCTTATCAATGAAGGATACATTACCCGATTCATAGAAGAGAATAGAACGCTCATTGCTCGGAAGAAGATCACCTTTTTTGAGGTTTGCACCGCTCTGGGTTTCAGCTATTTCGCCGACAGGAAAGTCGATATTGCGGTAATTGAGACCGGCCTGGGGGGACGTCTTGATGCCACCAATACGCTCCGACCCCTGCTGTCGATTATAACCGATATCTCTTATGACCATACCGACATCCTTGGAAATACGCTCCCTAAAATTGCTTTCGAGAAGGCCGGGATAATTAAGGAATCAGTTCCGGTTTTGATAGGCATCCTCCCTTCGTCGGCTAGAAAAGTGATAGAAAAGGCGGCCCGCCAGAGATCTGCTTCTCTTGCCACTGTCTCGGCGAGAGATTTTTCGCGCTCGGGCGGCAATTTCCTTTTCGACTATCATCGTGATGGGCTGACACTGAAGGATTTGCGATCTTCTTTGCCGGGCAATCATCAGATGACCAATGCGGCCGTGGCCATTCAGGCGGCTGTGATGCTTGGAGGCTCCGGTTTTCGGGTGAGTCGGGTTGATATTCGCAGAGGGTTGGAAAATACCTACTGGCCCGGAAGATTCCAGATTGTCAGGCGCCGGGGGAAACCGGTCGTAATTCTGGATGTTGGCCACAATCCGGCCGGCGCGGGGGCAATGGCGGCATGTTTCCGCGAAATGTTTCCGCGACGAAAAGCCGACATGGTCATCGGGCTGGTGAATACCAAGGATCTGAGAGGAACTATAAAACCGCTAATTCCGATTGTGAGAAGAGTGGCGGTGGCCCGTCTGGATACGCCTCGCACCGCCTCGCCCCAGGAGATTGCATCCCTGTTCGACCGAAAAGTTTCTTGGGTCAGGACCTTCGCCAGCCTCACAACGGCGGCAAAGATGATGATAAATTCGGCTGCCCCGGACGATATAGTAATTGTCTGCGGTTCACATTATGGGGTGGGTGAGTTTATGGCCGGGATGGATAGGATTTATGAAAGATAAAAAAGGCGCCAAGAAGACCAAGACCAATTCGGAGCGGTCGCTCCGGGCCGAAGTCAATCAGAAGCTGGTGGAATTAACCGCCTCCAACCGCCACTTGAAACGAAAGCTTTTCGACCTTTACACTATTTTTGAATTGAGCCGCAATTTCAATGCGGTTCTCAATTATGAAACCCTTCTGGATTCCTTTGTCCTGACCTCGATGGGGCAGATGGGAGCCGCCAAGGCGGTCTTATATCTTCCCCTCGAAATAGGCAAGAAAGAGTTCCGACTGGCACGAGTGAAAGGGTCGGCGCCCTTTCCCGATGAATCGATTACCATCGATCCCGAGGGACGTTTCGGGCGCTATATTACCGCCCTTAATCGCCCCGTTCAGCTTGAGGATATCGAGCGGAAATTTGCGCCCACCGATGATATCGGCTTTATCCGGCATTTTCCCGCCGGGCTGGTCGTCCCGCTCATTTTCCAGACCAAGCTGCGAGGCTTCTTGATTATCTCCGATAAAGCCTCCCATCAACCCTATCTTGATGACGATATCGAATTTCTTTCCATTCTGGCCAATCAGACGGCCGTTTCGATTGAAAACGCCCGATTGTATGAATCGGAAGAAGAGGCGTTGAATAAGCTGCAAAAGGCTCAGGAATTGCTGCTGCAGTCGGAAAGACTGGCGGCGCTGGGCGAGCTTTCAGCCAAGATTGCCCATGAGGTAAATAATCCTCTGGGGATAATAAAAAATTACTTGCTTCTCATTAGCCGCGATCTCGAGGAGAAAGGCCCGACCGCGGAATATCTGAATGTTGTCAGCCAGGAAATTGACCGCATTGCCATGATTGTCCGGCAATTGCTCGATTTTTATCGTCCTCGGGTTATCAAGTTTGTCCGAACCGATCTGGTTGGGCTTATCAACGAGGTTGTGGCGCTGATGCAGCGCCAGATGGATGAGGCCGGTGTGAAAATGACCCTGAATGCTGAAATGGAAACGCCTCACATTATGGCCTGGCCCGATGGGCTCAAACAGGTCTTTTTGAACCTCCTCATAAATGCCAAAGAGGCGATAAAAGATGGAGGGGCGGTGGAAATCTCAGTCAAATCCCACGACCATACTATCAGGTTATGTATGAAAGATACCGGGCCTGGAATTGACCCCCAGCATATTCAATATATTTTCGAGCCGTTTTTTACGACCAAAGAGGAACGGGGAGGGAGCGGTCTGGGACTTTCTGTCTGTTACGGCATAATTAAAAATCACGGTGGGTCGATAGAGTATCATAATGCCGATACCGGGGGATGTTTTGAAATTGTCCTGCCGATAGAACAGAAGGAAAAGGCGTATGACTGGCGTATCTGAAAGAATTCTGGTAATCGATGATGAGGTGCGGATGTGCGAATCTCTGGAAAAACTTCTTTCAGGTAACGGCTATAAGGTCGTCACCACTCAGTCGGCGGTTGATGCGGTCGAGAAGCTTAAAAGAGAGCGATTCGACCTGATCCTGACCGATATAAAGATGCCGCATCTTTCGGGACTGGATATCCTTCGAGTCGCGCGGGAAGTCGACCCGGGGGCCATCGTCATTCTTATGACGGGCTATGCTTCGCTGGAAACAGCCCTCGAGGCGATAAGGAACGGCGCTTTTGAATACCTCCTCAAACCGGTTGAATTTTCGCAGTTGGCCATCTCGGTAAAAAGAGGGCTGGAAAAACGAGAATCCGATATCGCCCGCAAAAGACTCGTTGAGGATCTCAAACTGGTCAATCTTAATCTTAATAACCGCCTCCAGGAAATTAATGCTCTTTATGAAGCGGGCAAATCGCTTGGTTCGACTCTAAACTTAAAAGAGCTGCTTAACAAGATTGTCACTCTGGCGGCGGGAGTGACTCAGGCAGAAATCGGCTCCCTGATGCTAATCAACCCGTCTGGTGAATTCCTGACCATTGAATCCTCGATAGGGCTCGATAAGAAGCTGGCCGAAACAGTCAGGCTGCCGGTCGGCTCCTCCATCGCCGGATATGTGGCACAATCGGGCGCCCCTCTGATTGTCGACGATGTTGAAAAGGATGAACGATTTAAAAGGATAAATAAGGAGCGCTATAGTTCGGCTTCCCTGCTTTGTGTCCCGTTAAAAGTCAGCGAGCGAATCATGGGGGTCATCAACATGGCCAACAAACAGGGCGGCCAGAGATTCACCGAGCATGACCTGAAGCTACTCACGACTTTTGCTTCCCAGGCCGCCGTTGCCATTGACGATGTCCGCCAGTTTGAAAACAATTTGCAGAAACTCCGGGAATTCTCCATCCTCTTTGAGCTTTCCCAGCGGCTCTCCTCGGTCGGTTCGGTGGCGGCGATGCGGCAGGCCGTCTTTGAATATCTCAAGAAATTGATGCCGATCGATTTTGCCCTCTGGTTTGAATGGCAATCGGGGGCCGGAAGCCTGAACCCTATCGGAGCGGCTGGAACCAATATTCCGCTGACCGATAGTGGCTCAATCAATCTCGACCTGGTCAAGACCGAGGAAATTGTGGTTGATAATCTGGAACTGGAACAGATCGATCTTGATGATATTTCCGGATTGTCGAAGTACCTGGCCGATCATATTGCTCTATGCCCTGCCTATCCCAAACCGCGTTCCAATTTTACCGCCTTGCCGGTGCTCCAGGAAGGTGAATTGAGACATATTTATTGCCTTGGCTCCGACAGCGATAGAGCCTATACATCTCAGGAAATCTCTCTGGCGCGCCTGATTATATCGCATGCATCGGTCTTTTACGAAAGGGAGAAAGCGCTTCTAAATGCGACTCGTCTTCTCACCATGGGAAATATGATATCCGAAATCTCCCACGATCTCCGAAAACCGCTGACCAATATCAAAGGGTGGATCCAAATCCTCCGAGATAAAGGGCCTGAAATGGCCAAGGATGCCGAGTTCTTTGCCATGGCCGAGGAAGAAATTCATCGTCTCAATGACCTGGTAAAGGAACTGGTTGATTTTTCCCGGCCCCATAAGTACGAGACCGAGATTCGAGATATCAGAAAAATTATCAAGCGCGCCGCCGAACTATTAAAGCCGGAATTCAAGAAGAAGGAGATTACTTTCTCTGACGAATATGAGACCTGTAACTGGGAAATCCCGGTAAACAAAAACCAGATTCTGGAGATATTCCTGAATCTTTTCCTCAACTCGGTTGATGCGATTAAGGAGGGGGGACAGATTCGTGTTTGGGGACGAATTGACCGTCCATCATTCAAAAAATCAGACTTTCTGGCCGTGACCGTTTCCGATAACGGCGCCGGGATCAAAAAGGAGAATCTGGCCAAAGTCTTTGAACGATATTACACTACTAAAGCGACTGGAACCGGTCTGGGGCTGGCCGTGGTCGAAAGGATTATCGCCGCCCATGGTGGAACGCTCAAAATTGACTCTGAATATGGGAAGGGAACCGACTTCACGTTATATTTCCCGATTTAGCTATTGCAAAATATTGCAAAAAAAAGCACAAAAAGTGCCAATTGGGGGTTGATTTTTGTTATACATTGACGATAAATAAAGAGAGTGCAAACTATTTCGTATGAAAAAAGAAAAGATTAAAATCCTTATAATCGATGATGACCCCAAGATTTCCTGGATTTTGAGCGAGGGGTTATCGGCTAATTATGATTTTGTCTCGGCCCGCGATGGTGCCGAGGGGATTCAGATGGTTTCCACTGAAAAGCCTGATCTCATTTTACTGGATATCAAAATGGCGGGGATGACGGGACTGGAAGTTCTCGAGAAATTGAACAAGGCGCCGAATCGTCCCGATGTCATCATGCTCTCCGGCCATGGAGAAACCAAGAACATTGTTGAATCGATGCAGCTGGGAGCCTCGGAATTTCTCAACAAGCCTTTTGATGTTAAAGAAGTAGAGATACATATTCAATCGGTAATAGAGAAGGGGAAACTGCGTCAGGAGCTCAAGCATCTTAAATCCGAACTTAAATCACGCAGCCAATATGAACAGTTTATCGGCGACTCACCCAAAATGATGCAGGTTAACAGCATTATTGAGCAGGTGGCTGGTTCCGAATTGACCGTCCTGATTCGAGGTGAATCAGGAACCGGCAAGGAAATCGTGGCGCGATTGCTCCATAATCTTTCCGGCCGGGCCGAAGAACCATTTACCAAAGTCAACTGCGCCGCGATCCCTCGAGACCTTCTGGAAGCAGAACTGTTTGGGTATGAAAAGGGAGCTTTCACCGGAGCGCACAAAACGAAGCCCGGGCGCTTTGAGGTGGCCAATAAGGGAAGCATTTTCCTGGATGAAATCGGGGATATGCCGCTCGAACTTCAATCCAAACTATTGCAGGTTCTCGAACAGCAGGAATTTGTGCGGGTCGGCGGCATCCATAATATACATGTCGATGTCAGAATTATATGCGCCACGAACAAGAACCTTGAGGATGCCATTCGCCGCCAGTTGTTCCGCGATGACCTTTTTTATCGACTTAACGAAATAACCATCCTACTGCCGCCATTGCGGCAGCGCCAGGAAGATATTCCATTGCTGGTAACCCACTTCCTGCAACGTTACAACAGTCTATATCAGCGCAATTACCCGGCTCTTTCTCCGGAAACTATGTCCCGGCTTCTCGATTTTTCCTGGCCCGGCAATGTTCGGCAACTGGAAAACTTGATTAAGCAGGTATTGGTAAGAGGAGATGAATCGATTGTAACCGAGCTAATTGCTAATAGCGATGCGGTGACTGATTATCGGTATTCACCTGAAAACGGGGACACCGCCGCCAAATCCTTACACCTTGAGACAGATGGAAATGCCTTCTCACTGAAGAGACGGATAGGAACCGCAATAGCTCAGGAAGAGAAGAAACTCATCAGCGAGGTCCTCAATAAGACCAATTGGAATCGGCGCAAAGCGGCTGATATCCTGGAAATCAGCTATCGTTCTCTGCTCTATAAGATCAAAGAGTACAACCTGAACACAGCCAAATAGCAAGTTTGATAGTGTGACAGGAATTGTATATCTTTGACATCACCATTCATTAAATAAGCAAACGATTGCATATTAATTATCTGTGGATAAGTTATTAACAGGTTGTCCACCTGTAAGTCACCAATGAAATTGACTCTTGGCCAATGAATACAGAGCGTTTCTGAAATAGCGCGGCCCAATCAGCAACATTTTGCAAATTTTGCGGTTCCATAGTCATGATGGAACGATAATTGCTCCACTTATTATGGATAATTGCCTTTTTATAAAGGTAGGATTGATAAATAGTGAATCGGAGTCTATTGAGAAATCAGGGAGATTGGTCAGCTTTGAGTAACTTTGCTTCAAGGATTGATTTCGAGTTAAAGAGAGCCGAGCGATACAGAATTTTTGTTTCCTTGGTGGTCTTTAATCTCGGCCCGATACTGGAGAGTATCTCCGGATACGGGACGGACAAGGAAGAATTACGGGAGAAGTTTGTCGCGGCATTGGGCGGAGTAATGCGAGGTTCAATTCGCGAGATTGATGCTGTTTCGAATTCGGGTCGGCCCCGGATCGGGCTATTGTTCCCGGAGACGCCGCGGCAGGGAGCCGAAGCGGCGGTTCGTCGTCTATCGGAAATGGTCAATAATTTCTGCAACGATTATTTTAACAATCCGGCGGAATATTTGATCCCGGTTGAGATTTCATCTTTTCCGGATGCGGCCGGCGCGCGGCCGATTGCCAGCTATCTTGAGGAATTCGCTGAGACGAATTAAGGGAAACCGGCCCAATATTCCAAACTTGAACGGCCGCCTCTCGGGGCGGCCGTTTTGTTTTTTCGATAAAGGTTTGAAAGGGGAGTAGTCCTTACCAACCCATGAGCTGCTCGAGGTTGCTATTGAGTTTCTCCACTCGCTCCTCGAAATCGGCTTTTCTGACCTTCTCTTTCTCGATTATATCCCCCGGGGCGTTCTTAAGGAAATCGGCATTGGCCAATTTCTTAGAGAGCTTCTCCAATTGGTCTTTCAGATTACTCAATTCCTTTTCCAGACGGCTCTTTTCGGCCTCAACATTGATCAACCCCTCCAGTGGAATAAATATCTCGGCGCCGGAAATGACCGCTGATGCGGAAAGTCCCGGCTTTTTTATTTTCTCGCCGATATGCAGATTGTTGATCTTGGCCAGGCTCCGAAAATACTCCTGGTAATCCTCCAGCAATTTTGCCATCTGCTTGTCTTTAATGCGAACATAAAGGTCGGAGCGCTTTCCCGGCGGAACATTCATCTCGGCGCGGACTGAACGGACGGCGTTAACCACGGTCTGAATAACCTCCAGAGAGGCCTCAAGCTTATCATCCCGGAAACGAGACGTTTCGGTCGGCCAGGGGCCGAAAACAAGGGTTTCTTCTTTGTCTGGAAATGAGGCCCGCAGGCTGTCATTGATTTCCTCGGTGACAAAGGGGACAAAAGGATGCAGCAACTTCAGAATTTTTATACCAAGAACAGAAATCGTTCCAGGTGAAACTATAGAGGCTCTTGGCCGCCGCGGAAAGTTTGAACTCCTTAAAATTGGTATCCACCGTCTCGATCGTTTTTTCGAGGCGGCTCAATATCCAGCGGTCGACCAGAATCAGGTCGTCATCGGAAATGGAGTTGATATCGAATTTTTTATCGCCGATCCGCATCATCACAAATCGGGAGGCCTGATACAGCTTGTTGACAAAGTTGCGCCCGATCTCGAAAGCATTCTTGGATATCCAGGGATCCTGTCCATCGGGGGTGGCCAGCACCAGAGAAATCCGGAGCGCGTCGGCGCCGTACTTATCGACGATCTCGAGTGGGTCGATGCCGTTCCCGAGCGATTTGGACATTTTGATTCCATTGGCATCGCGGACCGTCCCATGAATATAAACATCGTTAAACGGCAGTTTCCCCATAAACTCATAACCGGCCATAACCATCCGCGCCACCCAGAGGAAAATAATTTCGGAGGCGGTAACCAGAACCCGGGTGGGATAAAAATAATCCAGAAGCGGGTCCCTTTCGGGCCAGCCGAAAGTGGAGAAAGGCCAGAGCCAGGATGAAAACCAGGTATCGAGAACATCTTCATCCTGAGCCAATTCCGTGCCGCCGCATTTGGGGCATTTTTCAGGACGCGCCGCCGCCACGATCATTTCGCCGCACTCGCAATAATAAACCGGTATCCGGTGGCCCCACCATAATTGACGGGAAATGCACCAGTCGCGGATATTCTCGGTCCAGTGAAGATAGGTCTTGGACCAATAATCGGGGTGGAAACGCAGTTCACCGTTCTGGACTGCTGCTACCGCCGGTTGGGCCAGCGGCGCCATCCGGACAAACCACTGCACCGAGAGATACGGCTCAATATCCTTATGACAGCGGTAACAGGTTCCCAGCGCCAGATGATAGGGGTCTATTTTCTCCAGATATCCCTTTTTCTCCAGTTCCTTGACCAACTGCTTGCGAGCCTCGTAGCGATCGAGCCCCTTGAATTTTCCGGCGTTGGCGTTGAGCGTACCATCGACATTGAGAATGTTTATTTCCTCGAGATCATGCCGCTTGCCTATTTCAAAATCGTTCGGATCGTGCGCTGGCGTAACTTTGACCACGCCCGTGCCAAAAGCCGGATCGACAAAGGCATCGGCAATAATCGGAATCTCCCGTTCCAGAATTGGCAGGATCACCGTCTTGCCGACAAATTTCTTATATTTGGCGTCTTTCGGATTGACCGCCAGCGCCGTATCTCCCAGCATTGTCTCGGGGCGGGTAGTGGCGACCGTCAGGAAATCATCGCTTCCCTGCAATTTATATTTGATATACCAGAGATGGCTGTCTCTCTCCTCGAACTCCACCTCATCGTCGGATAGAGAGGTCTGGCATGAGGGGCACCAGTTGACAATCCGATTCCCGCGATAAATCAAATCCTTTTTATAAAGCCGGATGAAGACCTCGGTCACCGCTTTCGACAATGATTCATCGATCGTGAATCGGGTCCGCTCCCAATCGCAGGAACAGCCGATCCGTTTCAGCTGATTGAGGATTATATCCTTGTTTCGATAGGCCCATTTTTTGGTCCGCTCATGAAATTTCTCGCGTCCCAACTCGCGCCTTGTGGTTCCCTCTTTGGCCAGTTGCTTTTCCACCACCACCTGGGTGGCGATACCGGCATGGTCGGCGCCCGGAAGCCATTCGGCCTCATAACCGGACATTCTCTTCTGCCGGATCAAAATATCCTGAATCGTATTATTGAGCCCGTGCCCGAGGTGCAGAATATCGGTGACATTCGGCGGCGGAATCACGATCGAGTAAGGCTCTTTCGATCGGTTTATTTCGCCCCTAAAATATCCGGCCTCCAACCAGCGCTTATATAACTTGTCCTCGACCGTTTTGGGGTCGTACGGCGCCGCTTTCGGCTTATCTTCTTTATTCTCTTTCATATCCTTCTTTCAAAAGACCGATTATATCATCCAGAATCCGGTTTGTCAAGCTAATGCCGGGTCAGGAGAATTTGCTTTATTAAACGGCCGGTTCGCCGTATTTTCTCAATAATATCGTCATAAAAGCCAAACAAAAAAGGAATAAACGAAGATGAATGATAATAAAGAGCCGTTTGACCGCTTGCGCGAGATTATTGCCGTCCTGCGCGCCCCCGGCGGCTGTTCCTGGGATCGCAAACAGACCCATAAGTCGCTTCTGCCGTATCTGATAGAGGAATCGTACGAGGTCGTCGAGGCGGTCGAAAATGAGGATTATGATGAACTCCGCGAGGAACTGGGCGATCTGCTCTGCCAGATTGTTTTCCATTGCCGGATAGCCGAGGAGGCCGGCAAATTCGACATCGATGATTCGATCGAGGATATCAGCCGGAAACTGATCAACCGCCATCCCCATGTTTTTGGTGAGAAAAAAGACCTCAAGCCGCAGGAGGTGCGCGACCAGTGGGAGAAGATAAAGATCGAATCGGGCGAGAAAGAATCGGTCATTTCCGGCATTCCCCGGTCGGCGCCGGCTCTTATTAAGGCGTTCCGGTTCGGCGAGAAAGCGGGCGGTGTCGGTTTTGACTGGAAAGATCCGGCCGAGGTTATGCTCAAAGTCAAGGAAGAGATCGGCGAGATTGAGGCCGCGATCGAATCGGGGGATAAGGCGCATCTGGAGGAAGAAATCGGCGACCTTCTTTTTGTCACCGCCTCGCTGGCGCGGAAGATGGAGATCAACCCGGAGCAAGCGCTCAATAAGACGTTGGCCAAATTTACCCGACGGTTCGAGTATATTGAATTGAAAGTGAAAGAATCAGGGCGGAAATTCGGCGATTTCACTCTCGATGAACTCGAATCTTTCTGGCAGGAAGCCAAAGACTAACCTCCCGACTATGTGGGCGGCCGATGTCCTCATCGGCCCCAGCTCAAAATTCTTGTAGGGCAAAATCCACGACGAAGTCGTGCGGTTTTGCCGTCTTTGATTGTTATGCCGGGCCTTGTTTCCCTCGGTGAAACCGGGGGGAATGTGACCGGGCCTACGCCCGCATATGGAAATGTGTCGGCTCACACGCTCGATGAATCTGGTGCAAGAACCGACACAACTCTGAATATTTTCCCCATACATCTTTTCTTTTAATTCCTTCTTGACTTCCGGAAGAATAATTAGTTATCATTGTCATAGGCGTCACTTCCTTTGTGCTGCATCGGAATCTGAACGGCAAGAAATATCAGATTTAAGGGAGGAATTTATGGGTAAGAGCAGATTCCTTTTCAAAGCAATACTTGTCCTGCTCTATCTGCTATTTGCGGCAAACACTACCGCGGAGACGTTCGACGGAAAACGTCAGGGTTTTATAATCGGAGCCGGAATTGGATTCGGTATTACCAGATATTCATCGTCGAATGAAATTTCCTCCGGTCGCGGAAACCCCTCCACGGTGATTTATGACTTGCGGATCGGATATGCTCCGTCGGACAAGCTCCAGCTATATTATGTGTGGCGACAGTGCGTATATATTCCCAAAATCATCGAGCGTTGGGGGAATCTACTTGATGATATTGGGCAGGGAACGGATAAAGCCGCCATTCATTTGATAATTGCGCCCATAGCTCTGCCTCTCATCGCAATCTGGTCGGAACAACATATAATGCCATTTGGTTTTGGCCTGAGGCAGTACTTCAAACCGGAGGCGCCTTCGCTGTTTGCAGACCTGGGCGCGGGGGTTTCGGGCTGTTCATTCCCTTACAAAGATGAGATTGTCCCCAAACCGCCTCGGAATATGGATGTCGTTTTGACGATAGTCGGCGGACTCGGCTGGGAAGTGAAAAGTCATCTCAGTCTGGAGATCCATTGCATGTGGGGGCATGTAACTCATGCAGGATCTCACTACAATAAAGAGAATCGCCTTCAGCACACCCGCGACAAATACGATGTCCTCTCGATTGCTTTTACAATCGCGGTATGTGGTTATTAAAGGAAATAACAGAGTCTTTTAATCGAGCCAGATAGGCCGAAACCCGCCAGTGGCGGGCGGTTTCGACACTTAACTAATTAGTTCCGTAGGGCAAAATCCCCCGACGAAGTCGTGCGGTTTTGGCACGAAATTGTAGGTCAATGACCCCTTGGGGTCTTGACAATGCGCCTTCTGTCATTATGTGCCCGGCCCGCAGGGGCGGGTCCTCGTCTGCCGCTTTCTTTTTGGCGGTCGACCGACGTTTCGCCCCGCTTCTTTACGGCCCGACAGAACTCGTAGGGGCGACCCACGGAGGCTGTCCCATAAGTTTTGGTTGATTGGCATTGATGGAGCGATTAATATGGTGGTGAATTGGAGGAAGAGAGATGATATATCGTCGCGAGGATGTTAATCAATTGGGGTTTTCCTGTCTTCATGATGAGGTTGCGGGG
>JAPLUR010000044.1 GCA_026397505.1 Candidatus Zixiibacteriota bacterium | reverse complement strand
TTGCACTTCACCCCTACGGGAAGCTCCTGGCTCAATCTGGTGGAAAGTTGGTTCTCGCAAATCACGCAGAAGCGCATCCGCCGTGGAACCTTTACCTCGGTCAAACAACTAATCACCGCCATCAACGACTATATCAGAGACTATAACCGGAAACCGACCGTCTTTCGCTGGACCAAAGACGCAAATATGATCCTCCGAAAAATCGATCGCTGTAAAGAAGCGTTAGGGACACCACACTAGTAAAAGTGTCCACTAAATCAGGGGAACCTCAAACCCGACCTACGAAAACTTATTAGTCAGAGCCATATTGCCATTATGTGAATAAAAGGCAATATATTAGCAGAATAATCTTCATATTGAATCGGCAAACTGGCAAAATAGCCACCGGGCTGTCAGAGTCTGTCAGTCCAACATACAGGAATCCCAACTTATTTGTGATATTATTGAATTTTACTTGACAATATTCCAGCCAATTGTTTCATTTTTATAACCAAGGTATCAAGCGTTTTAAATCCGAGGCATGGTTGTTAACATAGTAACCAATACTCCGTGACTTTCATAGTGGAATTGATTAACTTCCTGACTTTGTTTGAAGAAAGGGTTCCAGTCGGGATGATTCTTGCCAATCCACGCAAGGGCACCAGCAAATTCCTTGGATTCGCGCATAAGAACTTCCTTGATTTGGAGCGGCGCAAAGCAATCTATCAACGACGTGAATCACCTATACGTGTGCAAATGAGTGCACTACATAAAGCTTATCAATATTTTCTTGATAAGAAGGTATCATCAAATGACCTGAAATTATATGATCCTGCCACGTTTATGACACATGGCTGTAATTGTACGTGGCTTTTTATGATTCTTAAGGAAATGGGCAAAGTTCATGAAATTAATGGGCAGGGAACATCTGGTGATCCGTTTTGGGTAAATATATTACCTGAAGAAAGATTCCTTGCTATCTTTAGAATTTTGTATGAGTTAAGCAAGAATTTAAATATCCGCCTGCTTTTCGTCTTGTTATAGTCTGGCCCATTAGGTTTATAGACATAACAGCATTGATGGCTTGACTTGCGTTCACGATTCTTAGGCAAACTTTCAACAGCCTTGTGCAGATGAATGGCGTTGATCCAGCGACAATGGGAAAGATTTTAGTCAAAATAGGTCGAAAACCCACCACGGGCGGGCAAGTGCAGGACTTTCGACCTATTTCGACTTAACCAGCGGACACCGGCTGAATTTATGAAAACTTATAAAAATCTATTGAATGAAAACCGTGAAACCGTGAGGTTATGACTGGGCCAATGAATGAGAGAAAGTAAAAAAGTGGTTGCCAATAGACAATGTATGTCTTAACTTCAGGTATTAAGAGGTCCGAATTGTTTGACAACAAATACAACAAGATTATTTGGAGGACTTTGCATGGGTCAAGTAAAGAAGTTCAGGTGGCTATTCCCATTAATCATATGCGTAATCGGCATTGGCATTATATCTGTTGATACTGCCTATGGTGGGCGAATTCCTCTTGTATCGACTAAATGGAGCCAACTCCAGTGGTTTGACGTGTCAGTATATCTGAAGGGACCGACTGTCTATCGAATGTCATTATTCGGTTACTCCAGGTCGTGTTTTACTGGAATGAGGCCATTGGGGCTCGGCAGCAAGATCGCAGAAGTAAGCTGTGATAATCTTGGTCTATATAGTGAAAAGCGATTCCTCTCGATAGATAAGTTAATCGCATCGGTAAAAATTATGCCTATTGATGTTACCTTTCTGCTGATCGGGTGGGGCGGAAAGACAAGTGAATTTCACAGGTCGAAATTTTACCCGGGGGCACCACCACCCCCACCAGGATATGTGTATGTCACAGAGCATGAATTTGAGACCATTTCGCCATTATTTTATTTGCGAGCGAGCATCTGCCCGTGGACCCTTAGACGAGACGGCCCCCTGAACTGGGGTTCGCAGTCTCGAAAAATGAGATTATCACAAACATTGGACCTCTCTCTGAATTTAGCCGCAACCACGGTTGCGTCGTGGAACTTCGAGGCGAGTATTGGCTATGCGACGGTACATGCACCAAGCAAGTGGAACCAATCGGCAATATCTGACGCCACTTTCTACGTGAAATTGTCGACTGGATTTGGGGCATTCAGCCCCCGCCTCAGACTGTAAAAACTCTTTCCTCCAAATTCGCTACCTGGCATAATCAGTCTGCCATGCCTTGTAAGCATACGGTGGGGAGTAATATAGGTCGAATCCCTCCCGACCCCTTTGTCAGGGGATTCGACATCTTCGCAAGCGAAACCAAGGAAGATTCATAGCGGCTCTGATGATATATGAAAGAGTCGAAAGCCCACCACGGGCGGGCAAGTGCAGGACTTTCGACCTATTTCGACTTAACATCAACAGAGGGGCCGCTTTAGCCCTTTTATCTAACAAGCGGCAAAGATAGGGCTTGGAGAATTCGCTCTTACCTGTTATATTCAGCCAAGTTTGAGTTGCCCGGGCGGCACAATGTCGGACCGGGTTTTTTTACATGATCCGCCCTTCAACGGTTTAATCAACAAACTTTTGTATGGGGTTTCTGAAGAAGCGGGGAAAATTGCCCGCGTTATAGGAGATTTGTCAGCCTTATGATACCTGTCGAACGCATCCGCAACCTGGCCATTATCGCGCATATTGATCACGGGAAGACGACCCTGATCGACTCCATTTTCCGTGCCACCCGAACATTCCGGGAAAATCAGCATATGGCGGTGCGCCTTATGGATAATAACGACCTGGAACGGGAGCGGGGAATCACTATCAGGGCGAAGCATTGCACTGTCAGTTGGAACGACTATCTGATCAATATTATCGATACCCCCGGGCACGCCGATTTTTCGGGCGAGGTGGAACGTGTCCTTTCGATGGTCGATTCGGTTCTGCTGCTGGTTGACGCCAACGAAGGCCCGATGCCTCAAACGCGCTATGTGCTCATGCGCGCGCTCAGGCTCGGCCTGCGACCGATCGTTATAATTAATAAAGTCGATCGTCCGAGCGCCCGCCCGGATTACGCCTTAAACAAAACTTTTGACCTCTTTATTGATTTAGGGGCAAGCGACGAACAGGCGCATTTCCCCGTTCTCTTTGGCTCCGGACTCGATGGATGGTTTGTCAGGGACCTGGACACGGATGCGCGGGAAGGGATGGACGCCCTCTTTGAGGCCGTTGTCGCCGAGGTGCCGCCTCCCAAAGTCGACCAGGATGGCCCGTTTATAATGCAGGTCAGCACTTTGGCCTGGAGCGACTATATCGGGCAGATCGGCTGCGGGCGGGTATTGAGCGGTAAGCTGAATAAGGGGGAGGAATTTAACCGTTATGTCATGCGCTGGAAGGATTCTTCCAATCAGGATGCCGGATGGGAATTGGTCAGTTCATCCAAGGAGAAAGGGGTGCATCTCTGGGTGACCCGCGGACTGCAACGAGTTGAAACCGATACAATCAGCGCCGGAGATATTGTCTGGCTCGCCGGACCCGGCGAAATCACTATCGGCGAAACCTTCTCGACCATCGAGGATCCCGCGGCGGCCCTTAAACCGTTGGAGATTGAAGAGCCGACCGTTTCGATGTTCTTTCTGGTCAACACCGGACCTTTCTCCGGCAATGATGGCACTGCTATCACGCTTCGCCAGCTGAAAGATCGCCTGGAGCGGGAACTTCGTATCAATGTGGCTCTGCGTATGGAAGACCAGGGACGATCCGATGGCGTGAAAGTATCCGGCCGGGGTGAGCTGCATCTGGCTATCTTAATTGAAGAAATGCGGCGCGAGGGGCTGGAGTTTTGTGTCTCTCGTCCCGAGGTTATCAAGCAGGAGGATGCGGCGGGAAATACGCTGGAGCCGATGGAGCAATTGATCATAGATGTCCCCGAGGAGTACCAAGGGGTAATTATTGAAAAACTGGCGCGACGCCGAGGGGAGCTTCGCACCATTGAAAATGCCGGCACCAACGTTATCAGGATCGAATTTTCCATATCGACCCGCGGCCTGATCGGTTATCGGTCGGAATTTCTACCCGATACTCGCGGTCTGGGAATTATGTCCTCTCGCTTTGTCGGCTATGGCCCCTGGCAGGGCGACATTGTCTCTCGCAGCCGCGGCTCCGTTGTCAGCATGGATACCGGCCCGGCAACCGCCCATGCGATCGATCGGTTGCAGGAGCGGGCGATTCTCTTCATCGAACCAACCGAGCGAGTCTATATCGGTCAGATAGTGGGCGAAAATTCGCGAACCTATGATTTTACATGCAACCCCACCAAACTCAAAAATCTGACCAATCACCGTTCATCCACGAAAGATATCGGGGTAACGCTCAATGTGCCGCACAAGATGTCATTGGAGCAGGCTATGGAATGGATCGGTCCCGACGAGCTTGTGGAGGTGACACCAAAAGCGATCCGGATGCGTAAAGCAGTATTGAACTCCGAGGAACGCAAGCTGTCACAGAAAATTCCGCCGGCCGCCAGGTCGGTAGTCGGCGTCATTCTCACTCCCCAGCAGCTTTTAAGATTCCCCAATGCCGGTTGACGGAGATGCCCGGTAATCAATAACGAATTCAATAAATCGGTTTCGCAGGGGTTTGATTTATCAAACCCTTATTTGCTTCAAACAATACTCGCTATCTCCGTCTCCGCCATCGGAAACCTACCCGATTCGACGAACGGCGCGAAGATATCGGTTTCTTTGACGGCCGTTGATCCGAATATGGGCGCTGCGGCGGTTCGTCGGCGCGGGAGGATTTGGGTGCAAATTCCCCTCGACGCTGAAGCGGCAACGGGGGCAATTTCACTATTGGGATGTCGGTTCTGATCAACCGCTCAATGTCCCTGATATCTTTTTTCTGGGCGAGGGTAGCAAATGATATCGCCCGACCGGATAGGCCTGCTCGCGCGGTACGTCCGATACGATGGACATAATCTTCAGAATTCGACGGCAGATCATAGTTGACAACCAACTCAATTCCGGACACATCGATTCCCCGTGAGGCGATATCGGTCGCCACCAGAGCGCGGTACTTGCCCGACTTGAAACCGTCGAGCGCCTCGCGTCGCTGCGGCATGCTCCGATTCGAATGGATCTCCGCGGCCGAATGCCCCATACTTTTCACCTCGCGCGCGAGCTTTCGCGCCCCATGCTTGGTCCGGGTGAAAATGAGCACCGGACCCAGATACTGTTCAAGCACAACCTTGAGCAATTGCGTCTTTGCCCCTTTTTCCACGAAAAAAATCTCCTGAACGACTTTGGCTGGAGCTGTTCCCGATGGGGCGACTTCCACATGAATCGGAACTTGCATTTCCCGCCGTGCGAGGGCCAGAATTTCCTTCGGCATGGTCGCTGAAAAGAGCATCATCTGACGTTTTTTCGGAACCGCGGCCAGAATCTTGTTGATCTGGGGAGCAAAGCCCATGTCGAGCATCCGATCCGCCTCGTCGAGGACAAGAATTTGCACGTCGGTAAGACTGACAAACCGGTGTTCGAGGTGGTCAAGCAGGCGTCCCGGCGTGGCGACGATTACACGCGGTTCCCGCTCGAGCGAGCGGCGCTGGGGCGCCATTGGCGCTCCACCTATCAGCACGGTGGTCCGCAGGCCCAAAGATCGGCCGACATCATTGAGGGCTTCGTCGATCTGAAGCGCCAATTCACGAGTCGGCGTAATGATGAGGCCGCGTCCCTTGATTTGGGCCAGGCGCTGAATCATGGGAACGGCAAACGCGAGTGTCTTGCCGGTCCCGGTTTGAGCGATCGCAATAAGGTCCTTCCCCTCGATACTTATGGGGATGGACTGCTTTTGGATCGGTGTTGGTTCGCTGAATTTGAGGCGGTCAATGGCATCGAGCAGACCGGGGGCGATCCCAAGGCCGGAAAACCCACTGTGAGAGGATTTGGCCGGCCGATCAGCTGACCTGATATGGCCCGGCGGGACAGATTTTCGTGTTTGATGCGTCAAGTTTCGGATATCCTCTCTGTTACATATGTTTAGGCAAGGCGTTGAGTCAATTAATTGAAAATAACCGGAAATTGCCGTGAAATCAAGATAGGAGATGGATAAAGATATATTTATTCTGTCTCCACCGTTTCGGGCAGAGGCGCCATAAGTTTATGTTGTCAGACAATTCGGACACGAACATACTTCAAGTTAAGACGCACTTTGCCTGATGGCAATAGATTTCAGATATAATTCTCTCCTTTTTCAGCATTTATCTGTCCTGATTCGTTCCCGCATATTCTGCCATTTTTCAGAAATCCATTTCGCCAGGGGGCTTCGACCTATTTCGACTCAGCCAATCATCGAAGTTCGATATGTTTCCCATGTCCCCCGTATAATTAGTCCCCATCCGGAAATTTTCCACTATAATTTTCATTGCGGAGTTTTCGAAGACGATATGGCATACCCACAGCCGGCCGCAGGCGGGCGGGGTGCCAAGCTGAGGACTTTGAGGAACAGGTAAATGGCTTTGTCTTTCAGAATCCCGACCCTCTAAAAAACATAATCACATTTCGTTTATTTGTTGCCGGAGAATGGGTTGGGTGGTCGGGAGGGGGTAGGCAAAATGGGTTTGTTTCTTCGTTTTTTAAAATGCGCAGTTTTGTTGGGGCGGAGTAAAAGGCCAACGGTGTAAAATAGCATGCCCAAAAGAGTTGTGAAGATGTGACATGGTTTTGGGCAATGGCCGTATTTGGGCGCTTGAAAATATGTTGATTTTCATCAAAAAGCATAATAATTTCCTTCTATATAATGGGAAAGGTTCCGAATCACCATCGATGCGCAACAGATTTTGATATGAAGGGAATGCGATTAGATGGCCCACGGGCAGATTGAAGCCGCCCGTGCGCGAAGTGAGGCGGGAGTGAATTTGGAGAAATAAATTAAATGTAGGGTTACTCATTCCGACCGGGATCGGAATTTCGGAACCCGACCTACGAAAGCTTAGTCAAAAACCCTTTCTGTCCGATTTATGCTGAACCGCGACAGTGACACTCAAGCGGGTATAAGTAATGCCTTAACTGATTGTGGTTTAAGATATTGACTTTTTGTACTCAATTTCATATCAATTCCTGACAGAAGCAAAAACTGAAACCGAAAACGTGGAGGTGTCGATGTGTAAGAGAAGCAGATTTCTCGCATCATTTTTATTTCTATCGTTCTTGCTTATTTCCAGCGTGGCGTTCGCGCAGCTTTTCAATGACAAGGTCGATTATGCAGCCGGCAGTGGTGCCTATTCGGTTTATTGTGCGGATCTGGACGGGGATCTGGATAAGGATCTGGCAGTGGCGAACTACACGGGCACCAGTGTCTCTATCCTAAAAAATAATGGTGATGGGACGTTTCAGACCAAGGTCGATTACACGACGGGGACTCTACCCACTTCGGTTTTCTGCGCGGATCTGGATGGAGATCTGGATATGGATCTGGCGGTGGCAAATGTCACCAGCAACACTGTTTCGATCCTGAAAAACAATGGCGATGGGACTTTTCAGACCAAGGTTGACTATGCGACTGGATCCGGGGCCCGTTCTGTTTTCTGTGCCGACCTGGATGGGGATACCGATTTAGATCTGGCGGTGGCGAATTATACGGGCACCAGCGTCTCCATTTTGAAGAATAATGGCGACGGGACTTTTCAGGCCAAGACCGACTATGCCGTGGGAAGCGGACCTCGTGTTATCTATTGTGCGGATCTGGACGGTGATACTGATCTGGACCTGGCTGTAGCCAATAGCGGCACCAACAATGTTTCTGTCCTGAAAAACAATGGTGATGGGACTTTTCAGGCCAAAGTGGACTATGCCGCCGGGACCGGCGCCCGCTCGGTTTTTTGTGTGGATTTGGACGGCGACACCGATAAAGATTTGGCGGTGGCCAACTATGGCGCCAGCACGGTCTCCATTTTCAAGAATAATGGCGACGGCACTTTTCAGTTCGGTGTCAACTATAGTACAGGGAATGCGCCAGCATCGGTTTACTGTGTTGATCTGGACGATGATGACGATTTGGATCTGGCAGTAGCGAATTACACCAGTAGTTCCGTATCCACTCTCAGGAATAACGGGGATGGAACTTTTCTGGCGAAGGTTGATTTTGCATCCGGAAGCGGAGCGATGTCTGTTTTCGGCGCCGATCTGGACGGAGATTCCTATGTTGATCTGGCGGTGGCAAATCAAAACGGCAATAATGTTTCTATCCTTCTCAATGCGACTACTTATTTTGCGGAAGGCCCGGACCTTACAAAGGCAAATTCCTTCTTACTCCGGCAGAATTATCCCAATCCGTTCAATCCCGTGACGACCATTGAATACAGCCTTCCCAGACGATCCAAGGTTGTAATAGAGGTTTTTGATATTCTTGGTCGAAGAGTGCGGCAGCTTATCAATGAAAGCAAATCGGCCGGCATATACACGGTCATATGGGATGGTACTAAGCATAGCGGCATCCCTGTCTCGACGGGTATTTACTTTTATCGAATTCAAGCCGGTGACTTTGTTCAGACGAAGAAAATGCTCCTGGTTAAGTAATATAAGATACAAGGTCGAAACCCGCCCGACCTTTTGGTCGAGGGGTTCGACATTTTCGAGAGCGAAACCAAGGAAGATTCATGGCGGCGCTGATGAAATATAAAAGAGTCGAAAGCCCACCACGGGCGGGCAAGCGCAGGACTTTCGACCTGTTTCGACTAGAGAGAATTTTGCGGTATGTCAGGAGCTTTAGGCTCCTGACAAGACTGTGTCAAGTCTGCAAGAGACTTGACCTACAAAACTAAATGGCAGAACCGCACGACTTCGTCGGGGGTTCTGCCCTACTTGGCTTCATTCATTATGCAATCTCGATTAATGATGACCATTCTGCGCAATTATCGGGGTAGCATTAATATGGGTCGAATCCCTCCCGACCTCTTAGTCGGGGGAGGCGACATCTTTACTCAAAAGCAGATTATACCGGTTGCAAAATCGGGAAGGATCGCTTAGATTGCCGCTGAAAGTGTACCATATATCAAAAGGATGCATGGACAATTGATCATCACGTAAGTTTCAATGAGCAAGAGAAAGCGAGCATGCAAGTATGCCTGATTTTGGAATTGTAATACATGGCGGAGCCGGGGCGATTTCCAAGTACAAGATGACGCCGGAGCTGGAAAAAGCTTTTCATACGGTGTTGGTCGAATCACTCACGGCCGGATATGAAATTCTCAAGGAGGGCGGCAGCAGCCTCGATGCTGTCCAGAGAGCGGTCAACGTGATGGAGGATTGTCCGCTCTTTAACGCCGGAAAGGGAGCGGTTTTCACACACGCCGAAAGAAATGAGATGGATGCCGCTATCATGGATGGACAGACGCTCAAAGCCGGCGCGGTGGCCGGGGTGCAGCATATCAGGAATCCGATCAATCTGGCGCGGTTGGTCATGGAGAAACTGCCGCATGTTCTTCTGGCCCGCGACGGCGCTGAAGAGTTCGCTATGGCGCAGGGGATGGAGCTTTTGCCTGATGAATATTTTTTCACCGAGCAGCGATGGCAGCAACTTTCGGAGGTCAAAGCCAGAGAGAACAGGCAGGAGATAAATAAGCCCGCGGAAAACGGCCCGGCTGAGGAGCAGAAATCCGGCACAGTGGGTGCAGTGGCGCTGGACCAATCCGGCAACCTGGCCGCCGCAACCTCAACCGGAGGCATGACCAACAGCCGCTACGGCCGGATCGGCGATTCGCCGATAATCGGCGCCGGTACTTACGCCAACAATCGCACCTGCGCGGTATCGGCCACCGGTCACGGCGAATTTATCATGCGGTCGGTGACGGCATTTGATATTTCGGCGATGATGGCATATCGAGGCATGAGCCTGTTGCAGGCGACGGAGACGGCAATCTATGGTCGTCTGACCGAATTGGGCGGCACCGGCGGTTTGGTGGCGATCGACCGAAGGGGCAATATCGCCCTGCCATTCAATTCGCCGGGGATGTATCGCGGATATTATTTGCAGGATGAACCGCCGAAAACAATGATTTATAAGAATTAATAAGTTTCCCGCCCATTATTCCCAGCGTATTTCCGGCATGAAAAGAATGCTCTTCGGCAAGAATGCGGGTGCATTGCCGGCTCTTGCGAATTTCCGGAATATCTGGTATCTTGCCAAAGCAGCGAGATTGTAATGACCCAGACAACCGACGTAAAACGGACAGATTACACCGAAGGCTCCGTAACCAGTTCGATTTTAAAAATGGGGCTGCCATCGATGTTCGGATTTATGTCGCAGAACATTTATGGTCTGGTCAATATGTTCTGGGTTTCGCATTTGCCGCAATCGGAGTCGGCGGTCGCCGGGATCACTTTTTTCAATAACCTCGCATGGTTTCTGGGCACATTCAACCATTTGATCGGACCGGGATCGGTCGCCGTAATATCCCAGCGCTATGGGGAGAAAGAGTACGATAAGACGGAAAAGGCGATCAAAGAAACGCTGATCCTCAAGCTTGTTTTCGGGACGATTTTCGGCATTATCGGTTTTATGTTTCTGCCGGAGATGATGTATCTTATCGGGGCGCGCGATGAAGCGCTTGCTCTCGGCCTTCAATATGGGCGGATTATCTTCATAGGTCTGCCGATAAATTATGCCATCTGGACCATCTTCACGGCCCTGCGCGGGACGGCCAATCCGCACAAGGCGATGATGCTGATGCTCGGATTCAGTGTCCTTAATATAGTGCTTGATCCGATATTGATATTCGGTTGGTTCGGTCTGCCGGCGTTCGGCATGGCCGGTGCAGCATATGCATCAGTTATCACATTCACCACTATTTTCACAATCGGCGTCTGGATATTTTTCTCAGGCCGCGCCAATGTCCGCGTGCACTGGCGGAGCAGAGAAAAGATGTCGCTGGACAGTATGTGGATTCTGGTGCGGATCGGGATTCCATCGTGGCTGGCGGAAATGTCGTTTTCTTCATCACGGTTGGTGATAACGCCGATGATTGCCGGTTTCGGAACGGCCGTGGTGGCCGCCTATGGTGTGGCCAATCAAATCATGGGGCTCGGTTTTACGCTTCTGGTGGGGATCGGTCTTGGCCTGTCGGCTTTAATCGGGCATACGGTCGGCGCCGGGAAAATCGAGCGGGCCAGGAAGACGGGCGACAAGTCGATTGCCCTGGCGGTCGGTACCATGGCTCTTTTTGGCCTGATCGTATTCATATTGGCGCGTCAGGTCCTCGGAATTTTCTTCTCGAATGCCGAAACGATCTCGCACGGTGTTGATTTGCTTCGTATCGTCGCTTTAAGCCTGCCGTTCATGGGCGCTCTGATGATGATTGAATTTGTCCATACCGGAGTCGGCTTAAACAGCCCGGCCATGGTTGTCAATATTATCAATGCCTGGTTTCTGCAGGTGCTGCCGATTTTCGTGGTCAGACAGTTTTTCGGCGGCGGGGAACTGGCGGTCTGGTGGATTATGGCGATGGCCGGAGCTGTCAGCGCCTGCCTTTTCTATGCATACTACCGACGGGGGAGATGGCTCACCGCGAGAGTCTGAAGCGGAACGCGCTCAGTGCCGCAGATTCGAACAGGAATTGAGCCAGGTGCAGAAACGAAAAAAGAGCTGCACCCTCAATTTTCTATCATGATCTGGCTGTCGTATTCCATTTCGATTCGCAGTTTATGATTGGCTTCCTCGGCCGCAAGTCCCAGAAGCATGGCCTTAAGGTTCGGGTTCTTTGCCGCGGCAGCCAGATTGGTGTACATTACAAAGGCGTTTTTCTCAGCTTTCATGGCGACGATCAGCGCCTGCTGGTAGTTGAGATCAGACGCGACCTCAATATCCATGAGATAGTCGCCGATCTTCAGATCCTTTATGGTCTTATCGGCGGGCAGTTCCATTTTACCGGTTTTGACCTGGAGAAGTTTTGCTTTATGTTCGGCCTCCTGGTTTGCGAAATCGATGAATATCTGGCGCATATTGGGCAGTTTAACGGAATCGGCGATCTTACGATAGAGGTTATATGCTTCCTCTTCCTTACCGATCGCGAAATCAAGTATTTCGTTCATCGAATTGAATTCCATCTGTTCCTCCTTTGGGCCTTTTATTATCAGCCATGCTACTGTCTATCCAAGGACTCACAAAATTAAACATTTATGGATTCAATTGCCAGAGATTTCTGAGGCCGGGGCATTTGCCTCCGGCCACCCTGTCGGTATTATTCCTGGATGCAAAAAGGGGACAGCATGCGGCTGTCCCCTTTCCTTGAAAAGGGCTGAAACTCACGGACAAATGGGCGCCGGGCCGGGCCGTCCTGCCCCTGGAAAGACTTTCTTCCGCATCGCTACTTCATCAACACCATTTTCTTTGTCTCCACATAGTCGCCCGCCTGAAAACGATAGAAATAGATACCACTCGAAACCGACCTGCCGGACGAATCCTTCCCATCCCAGGTAATCCGATAGTTACCTGAGGACTTATGCGCATTGAGAAGCACGCGCACACTTTGACCGAGCAAGTTATAGACTTCAATCTTAATGAGTGAGCGAATGGGCACATCATATTCAATAGTCGTCGCCGGGTTGAATGGATTGGGATGGTTCTGTTCTAATCTAAACTCCTTAGGCAGAGTCGCTGATGGAAATTCCTCGATATCATCATCTACGATAACAATTTCTACACTGTCGCTCCAGCCGCTCCATGCGCAGCAGCCTACTGCCCGAACTTTCCCATAATATGTTCCTTCGCCCAGACTATCTGTCCACAATGTGTCAATGTCCCCGTGTGTAATAAATACAGTGTCATTAAACTGGTAACTTATGCTTATTAACACATCGTAATTGAGAGCACCGACGACAGGATGCCAAGTCAGATGTACTTTGCCGACATCTTCAGTATACGCATGGACATTAGTTGGTGAAGATAGGTACTCATTAGGAAATGCTTCACCGGACCACGGGCGATATGAGATGTTATCACTGACTCGCCCTCCCAAGCCGCCCGGGTTTGAGTCCGGCGGCCCGCTAACAGCATCGGTCGGATCATAAGGACCGCTGGGATCCCCCCAATAGCAGTTCTGCGCATTGATCGTCACAGTCGCATCAACATTCTGCATCGCGTATTGGCTCTTGGCGGACTACAGCCGGCAATGTCAATCGTGGGAGCCACGCGCCACCCGGAACTATAGTAACCGCCACCATACTTAATTACACAGTTCACCAAACTGTCATTCACGCTCGACGCCGTGAACTTCAGACTCTGCCAGTCATGAACCGCACCGTTCGTCGAACTAGCCCCTTCGGTGTCCTGGCGCACCTGATCATCAAGGTAAGACGTGAAATAGATAACGCTGTCACTCGTTCCCACCGCATGCAAGGTCCCATTGACAATGATGTTGCGATTATTGCTCAGCTTTACAATCACTCCCGGATCCAATGTCAACGTGACATCGCTCCCCACCGTCAGATCAAGATCGGCCAGCCAGTAACATGGTCCCATGTCCCGCCAAATTGCATCTGTATTCAGGCCCCCTCCGGTCACCTTGATCCCGTTCCCATGATTGCTGAACAGGTAGCTGTTCATAGCACCGGAAAAGGAGATGTCAGGAAAAGATGCCAAATCTATGTAGAAAGCGTCACCGCCGTTGTCATGTATGTAACAGTCTATCACCTCCGGCATTGCTCCCTCAAAGCACTTGAACACATCATCGGACTACAGCCGGCAATGTCAATCGTGGGAGCCACGCGCCACCCGGAACTATAGTAACCGCCACCATACTTAATTACACAGTTCACCAAACTGTCATTCACGCTCGACGCCGTGAACTTCAGACTCTGCCAGTCATGAACGCCCGGAGTACCACCTGTTGTGTCCTTCGTTGACGTGAAATTGATTTTCTGCCCACTGGTACCTACGGCACGGAGCGACCCATTGACAATCAGACTGGTATTCTGATTGAAGCACACAAAAACACCAGGTTCCAGGCGAAGAACAACATCCATATTAACCGTGACGTTTGATGTTACGATATGCGGATTGCCGCTTACTGACCAGGTCTGATCGGCGTTGATCTGACCGGAATGGTTCGTTTGTGCTCTTACTGGCGTCGTTAAACACAACGCAACCGCAATGAACGCACACACAACCATGACAGATACATTAGCTCTTCCGATTCCCATACTCACCTTTCTGCTTAGGCGTGTTCACACTGTGTCGAGACGTGTCGAACCCGCGTTTCTCCCGAACTGTCCGTCATTGGTTCTGGCCAATGGTCACTTTTACTTTGATTTATGCCGAAAAATGGACATGTGATTAAGATAGGTCATAATCTTCCTCCGAAAAAGTGGACACATGGTTAAGTTAGGGTAACCACCCTTTCAAAGTTATCTGGATTCTTAAAACCCAGGCTCGAATGACGGAGTTCCCAATTGTAAAACATCTCAATATACTCAAATATTCTCGCCTTGGCATCTTCTTATGTCACCGTATGTCGTCAAACAATTTGGGCAGAAGCGTGCTTTAAGTTGAGACACGCTCTTTCTATCACTATATTCGTCTATGATTTCTATCCCAATCCTCCCGCGACAGCGGGGTGTGCTCGATTGGATTAAAATAAATATAGTAATTGCTGACAGTATAGCAAGCAGTTTATTGAACACGGATTGAAGATTTATGGAGAATTTGTTGTTAATATATCAAGTATCAGAACACGTCCATATCGGATAGTATCTATCCGATATTTAAGATTTTCTCCGACTCGCGTTAATTCATTTCTTTATAATGAGTTGCGGTGCGGACGGAGAACGGCGCCAGGCCGCTGATTGACAACATTTGATAATAAGGCTATATTTGCTTTGATTTATGGTTTCAATTTTCACCTGTGAAGGAGTCTTCATGAAGTTCTCTTCTCCCCTCCGAATAATCTCCGCCGCTTTGATAGCCGTTCTTTTGGCAGTTCCATCGATTTTGGCCGGCGAAGGCGGCATCACCCCCGAAATGCTCGGCAAAATCCGTGAATCGTTCAAAATGGATACCCATAATCGGGCGATGTATAATGCCATCACCAATACCGATATCAACAATCTGGCTTTAAATCGCGATATCCTGCGCCAGCAAAGCGATGTTTTCAGCCATAAGGTAAAAACCAAGGGAATCACCAATCAGAAATCGAGCGGACGGTGCTGGCTCTTTGCCGGATTGAATGTCATGCGCCCGGCGGTGATCGAGAAATATAAGCTTTCCGGATTTGAATTCTCACAGAGTTTTCTGGCTTTCTGGGATAAGTTGGAAAAATCGAATTGCTTTCTGGAGTACATAGTCAAGTTTCGCGACCGGGAACAGTCCGACCGGGAACTGGAGATATTGCTTCGTGATCCGGTGGGCGACGGAGGCTGGTGGAAGTATGTCGTTGACCTTATCGAGAAATATGGGGTGGTCCCAAAAGAAATCATGCCGGAAACCAACAGTTCCGAGAATACCGGCTCTCTGAACAATTTGATAAATCTGAAACTCCGCGCCGATGCCGCGCAAATCCGCAAAATGGGCAAAGAGGGGAAATCGCTCGGCGATATTGCGGCCGCCAAAGAGACAATGCTGGCGGAAATCTACAAGATGCTGGTGATAAATTACGGCGAGCCGCCCGCCGAGTTTCAGTACCGCTTCGAAGATAAAGATTCGATTGTGAGCGCCCTTCGCACCTATACGCCGCAGAGCTTTTTCAAGGACTTTGTAGGGGTCGATTTGAATCAGTATGTCAGCATTTTCAATAATCCTTCAAAAGAATTCGGCAAACATTACTCGGTCAATCTTTCACGAAATATATTTGATGCCGATGATATGCACTATGCCAATGTCGAAATCGAAAAATTGAAAGAGATGGCGATGAAATCGGTGCTGGCCGATGAGCCGGTCTGGTTTGCCTGTGATGTCGGCATCGACCAGAACCGCGACCGCGGCATCATGGCGACCGACCTGTATGACTATGGTTCGATCTACAATATTGATATGAGCATGAGCAAGGCGGATCGGATTCGTTATCTCGAGACTACGAGCAACCACGCCATGGTGCTAGTCGGGGTCGATGTTAAGGACGACAAACCGGTCAAGTGGCTGGTGGAAAACAGCTGGGGTTCCGAGAACAAGAGCGCCGGATACTGGACCATGTACGACAACTGGTTTGACGAAAATCTGTTCAATATCATAATCAAGAAAGACTTCGTGCCGAAAGAATTCCTGAAGATATATGATCAGACTCCGGTGGTGGTTCCCGCATGGGACCCGATGTTTATGATTTATCATCAATAGACAGTCAGTGCATTTCAGGATGCACTATCTTCAAAGGGAATCGCATGGGAGGAACGGCCGTAAAACCGGGTGAAAGCCTTATCCGTCTTTCAAGGCGGTAATCTTCATCTATTCCGATCAGAAAATGACCTTGACAAAAAGGGGAAAGTATATATATTAATCGGTGTATCTCTGACCAGTATTGATTTGTCCTGCAATTTGCGCTTTAAATTCATATCTGGAGGTCATAGGTCTGGTCAATAGTTAAGGGAACAAGAGGAAATACTCAATCTTCACCTCATGTAACCTTAAGGAGGACATAATGTTCCGCAACAAAAACTGTCGCTGGGCCGTTCTCTGGCCGGCGATAATCACTCTGGTGGTAATTTTTCTTCCGGTCTTTTCTCCGGTCCAGGCCGAACCGATACTTTCGGTTCGCGCCGACTCGGTCTATGTCTGCGCCATGAAAGACAGCGTGATAATCCCTGTCTATCTGAAGAACCTCACCGATATAGTTCAAGCATTTGAAATATGGATAATCTTGAGCCGCCCGGACCTGATTCAATTTACCGGGACGACCTTTGAAATGGTTGACACGGCCGGGACATTGACCTCGGGATGGGGCATGTCGGCCCATTCACTTGGCGACCAGGGGTATGATATTCATATAACAGGCGCGCCGAGACCGGAACAGCCGGGAATCATTCCTCCGCAATACGGCCAAATCCCTCTTCTGCGCCTGATAGGGCGGATCTATGACATACCCGATACGACTACTGATACGACGGTCAATCTCTATATTCAGCATGACAATCTTGACCATTTTTGTTTCTCAGATCCGCAAGGGCATTCAATCGGCATCTATACGGATACCGTTATCGACACCGCCTTCTACCGTTGCCTGCAATGGCTTCCGCCGCCGAATAATAATATCTGTCTCGTATATGGGCAAGTGTCTGGCCCTCCATTCGATTCGATCTTTGTCGATACGTTTTTAGTCGGGAGGCTGGATACTTTGGAGACGGAGATAATCGACGGGCTGGTTGGGATTCTGCATCCGGGAGACGCCAACTGCAACCGAGTTCTTAATATTCAGGATATAACCTATCTTATAGGTTTCCTCTATAAGGGCGGCCCGGCGCCAATACCATTTCTTGCCGGAGATGCCAATGCCGATGGGATAGTGAATATCCGCGATATCACCCATGTCATAGATTACCTTTACCGGGCCGGGCCGGCGCCGATCTGCAAGTAGCTCTGAACAGTTCCTGGTTCCAGTAATAGAAAAGGAAAACTTCAAACTCGGGTTTTGACCTCAAAATCCGAGTTTTTCGATCTTAAAGAGCAAATTCTCAGACCGATTTCCGCAGATGCGGGGTCGTCCGCCGACCTTTTTTGATAAAGAATATTGTTGACATTTTATATCAATCCGAGAATATTCTTGTCAAGCGCCATCTTTGAGTTTCAGTTTCATAGCTATAAGTAGTTGTTTCACGGGCGGTTGATATGCCTTATGGCGTGTGGCACGGATATTGATAAGTATTTGGTGATATGTTTAATTAAGGACCGGAATATGAAGGTTGAATTGGATAGAAGAAATAGATTATTTCCTAAAACGGGTGGCTTCCTGACAATAACAAAGTCTCTCGCAATTGCAATATTGATTATTCCTGCGATAATTGCATCACCCTTAGCACAAACAGGCAGCGATACTCTTCGGATTGAGCAGGCCGTGAGGGACGCAATCAATCACAATGACCGGGCGGCGTCGGCCCGCTATATGGAGGAGTCGGCCAAAGATAAAATCGGCCCGGCGGGCGCGTGGGATGACCCGATGCTTATGCTGGGGGTGGCCAATCTTCCGACCTCGTTTGATTTCAAAATGGATCCGATGACCATGAAGATGATCGGGATAAGCCAGAATATCCCGTATGCCGGACAGAAGGGGCTTGCGAAAAAAGCGGCTCGTGCCGACGTGGAAGTTTCGATCGAGGAGCGTCGCGGTGTAGAATCACAACTGGCGGTGGCCGCCAAACAGGCTTTTTATGACTTGTACTATCGTGGCCTGATCTTGAATGAGCTGCATAGACAAAGAGAGATTTTTCAGCAAATTGTGGATGTGACTACGGCCAAGTTGAAAGCCAATGAAGCCGGCCAGGAGGATTTACTGGCGGCGCAGGCGGAACTGGGGCGGTTTGAATCGGAGATTCTTTCGGCGCAGCAGAGTCTCGATGAAGCCCGGTTCAATCTTAATGCCCTGCGTGGGACAGAAGTCAATTCTCCCCTGCCGGTGCTGGCGGAGCCATCGGTTCCGGCCATTCCCGAAAAGGCGGATGAATGGCTGATAGCGGCGTTGGGCAATTACCCCGAACTGAGGCAGGCGAATGCCCGGTCGCAGAGTTATGGATTTTCGGCGGCGGCCGCACGGCGGATGCGCTGGCCGATGCTGGGTTTATCGGCCAACTATAATATTCGCGAGCAGGGAAGCCTGGATATGGGGCCGCGCGATAATATGATCGGTTTTCAGGCGACGCTGTCACTGCCGATTTTTTCCGGACGGCAGCAGGGGAAAATGGCCCGTTCCATGGAGGCAATGAGCCGCAGCGCCGATGCCGAGGCCAATCAAATGCGCCGCGATATGGAGGCACAACTGCGAACAACCCATCAAAGAGCGATGCGTCTCACCGAAAATCTCCGATTGTACCACGAGAGAATTATCCCGATCTCGGAGGATGCTTTCCGGGCGGCTTTTGCCGGATATACGGCCAATAGAACCTCGCTTGCCACGCTTCTCGATTACGCTTTGAGTGTCTCACGCGATCGGATCACCGAATATCAAATCTCCAATGAACTGGGGCGCACTCTGGCTGAAGCAGAGCGCTTCACAACCGACTTTGACAGTACGACTAGTAGCGATAGAAAATAAATAAAAGGAAAGATAATATGTCTGATTCAGATATGCCGTATGACCTGTATGAGCATGAACCGCTTCCCGAGGGTGAGGAAGCGCCGCCGCGATATGTGCATACCATGGCGATCGTGCGCTGGATAATACTGGGCGGGTTGACAATTTTCGCCCTGATAATGGTGTTTGGCTATTTTGGCCTCGCCCCGGGAGCATCAAGCGGGGCCAAGGAAATAATGTACCACTGCCCGATGCACCCCACTTATGTGAGCAACCAGCCGGGCGAATGCCCGATTTGCGGGATGAATCTGGTCCCGATTGATAAGAATGGTACAGCCGCCACACAAGAATCCGATAGCGTTCATGCCGAGCATGAGATGGCGGAAATGGCAAAAGCCAAACCGGGACAGTACACCTGCCCGATGGACCCCGAGGTTATCTCGGATGTTCCGGGTGAATGCCCCAAATGCGGAATGGACCTGGTGAAGGTGGAAGAAACCCAACCGGCACAGAAGGATGAAAATATGGGCGAGATGCCGGGAATGGAAGAAACGCCGAAAGTAGCGCCCGAGAGCGGACAGATGGGCGATATGGGCAGCGCCCCGGTGCCGGGGCTGGTGCCGGTGACCATTGAGCCGGAGCGGCTGCAACTGATCGGGATAAAGACGGCGATAGTCGCGCGGCGGCCACTTGGCGGTGGAAAGCGCATAGCCGGATATATTACTCCCGACGAATCGAAGGTGGCCAATATTCATGTCCGGGTCAGCGGCTGGATATCAAAATTATATGTCGATCAGACGGGGCAGTTGATAAAAAAAGGCGAGCCGCTGTTTTCACTTTACAGCCAGGACCTCTTTGCGGCCGAGCAGGATTATTTTCTGGCCCGCGAAGCGGCCTCCAAGGCGGGAACAGATTCCACCCTGGTTTATATGCGTCAGCAGTTGCTTGCAGCATCAAGAGAGCGGCTGAGCCTGCTGGGACTTTCGGAGCAAGAACTTCAGCAGTTGGATAAAGAAACCTCACCCGGGAAAGAGCTGACTATCCGGAGTCCCTTCTCGGGATATGTCCTGGATAAATCGGTCAATGCCGGGCAATATGTGACGCCCGATCAGAATCTTTTTACCATTGCCGATTTAAGTTCGGTTTGGGTAATTGGTGAAGTCTACGAGCAGGACCTTCAAGCTATCCAGACCGGCCAGACGGTGCAAATGCACCCAAACTCCCAACCGGGCGAGTTATTTAACGGGGAAATCAGTTTTGTCTATCCGACCGTTTCCGAAAAGACTCGTACGGTTAGAGTTCGTATGGAATTTGCCAATCCAGGGATGCGTCTTCGCCCCGGCATGTACGCCGAGGTCGATATAAGCGGGACAGACAATGAGGTCCTGGCGGTCCCCTCGGAGGCGGTTGTCAACTCCGGCGAAAATCAGTATGCCTTTGTAGTGCATGACAAGAAGCATTTCGAACCGCGCCTTCTCAAAATCGGGCAGACTTCAGATGATTGGGTGGAGGTGCTTTCGGGACTATCCGAAGGTGAAGAGATTGTCACCAGCGCCAATTTTCTGATTGACGCCGAAAGCCGCTTGAAAGCGGCCCTCTCCGGGATGGGGGGAAAGCAGGCCGGGTCACACAGCGGGCACACTCAATAGAAAGCGATACCATGATAAAAGCCATTATTGATTTCAGCGCCCGCAATAAAGCAATCATTATTATCGGGACGATCTTTGCCATCGCCGGCGCCATATATTCGATTAAGAGCATCCCGGTCGATGCCATTCCCGATCTCTCCGATGTGCAGGTGATTCTCTATACCGAGTGGATGGGGCGGAGTCCTGATCTGGTGGAAGACCAGGTAACCTATCCGATCGTGACGGCGCTTCTTTCGGCGCCGCATGTGGTCGATGTGCGCGGCTATTCGATGTTCGGGATGTCGTTTGTCTATGTTATATTCGAAGAGGGAACCGACATCTACTGGGCGCGCAGCCGCGTGATGGAGTACATGAAACAGTTCGAGAGCAAACTTCCTACGGGCGTAACGCCGGTTATCGGGCCGGACGCGACATCGGTAGGCTGGGTTTTCCAGTACGCTCTGATTGATTCCTCGGGGAATCAAGACCTGGCCGACTTGCGGACTTTTCAGGATTTCAATCTGCGCTATGCGCTTTCCTCGGTACCGGGTGTGGCCGAGGTGGCCAGTGTGGGTGGGTATCAAAAACAGTATCAGGTTGAGGTTGACCCGGAAAAACTGCGCGCTTATAATCTGACCATCGGTGATGTCAGCCGAGCCATACGACGCAGCAGCAATGATGTGGGGGGGCGGGTGATGGAGATGACCGGCCGGGAGTACTTTGTGCGGGGAAAGGGGTATATAAACGATCTTGAGGCTCTCCGGCAGATAAGCCTGGGAACAACACCATCGGGCACACCGGTGCTTGTAGGCAATGTCGCGCGCGTAAATTTCGGCCCGGACATTCGCCGCGGGGTGGCGGAACTTGATGGAATAGGTGAGGCGGTCGGCGGGATTGTTATCATGCGTTATGGCGAAAATGCGCTGGATGTCATTAATCGGGTCAAACAAAAAGTCGCCGAGATAAAACCCTCGTTTCCGCCGGGAGTTGAGTTGAAAATAGTCTATGATCGAAGCGGCTTGATTAATCGCGCCATTCATACGTTGCGGCAAAGTTTGATTGAAGAGGGCGTCGTGGTGGCGATCGTGATAATTATCTTCTTGCTCAGTTTTGGAAGTTCTCTGGTGCCTATAATTGTTCTCCCGGTTTCGGTGGCGCTGGCCTTTATCCCGATGCATCTTCTTGGTATCAATTCGAATATTATGAGTCTTGGAGGAATCGCTATAGCGATCGGCGCCATGGTTGATGCCAGCATTGTCCTGGTCGAGAATGCCCACAAACGGCTGGAGAAGGCGCCGTCCGGAGCCAACCGCAAGGAAGTGATTATTGCGGCGGCCAAAGAGGTGGGACCATCGATATTCTATGCTCTGCTGATAATTACGATCGCCTTTCTTCCGATTTTCGCTCTTAACGGTCCCGGTGGGCGGCTATTCAAACCGCTGGCGTACACCAAAACATTCGCCATGTTCTTTGCGGCAGTGGCTTCGGTGACTTTGGCCCCGGTTTTGATGATCATACTTATTCGAGGCAAAATTCACCCGGAAACCAAGCACCCGGTTTCGAGATTCCTGATTGCCCTATATAAACCGTTTGTCTTTGTGGCCCTGCGCAATCCCAGAACGACGATTGCGATCGGCCTGGTGGCGATTATCGCCACGCTTCCAATGGTACCGAAAATCGGCTCGGAATTTATGCCGCCGCTAAACGAGGGGGATATCCTCTATATGCCGACCACCTTGCCGAATATTTCTATCGAGCAGGCCAAGCAGTACATGCAGTATCAGGATCGGGTGCTGCGTTCATTCCCGGAAGTGGTCTCGGTTTTTGGCAAAGCGGGGCGGGCCGAAACGGCCACCGACCCGGCTCCGTTGAGCATGCTGGAAACTATGGTACAATTAAAGCCGCGGGAGCAGTGGCGCAAGGTACCTCAGGAAAGATGGTATTCCGGATGGGCGCCGGAATTTATCAGACCGGTGCTGCATCCTATCTGGCCCGAGGAAAGAATTATCAAATGGGAGGAGTTGATTGCTCTATTGGACAGGGCGATGCAATTCCCCGGCTGGACCAACGCCTGGACGATGCCGATTAAGACCCGGATTGATATGCTTTCGACCGGGATAAGAACACCGATAGGGGTGAAGGTTTACGGAAATGATCTGGGCGAAATTGAACGGATCGGCCTGGAACTCGAGAAATCGCTCTCCAAAATTCCCGGCACCCGGAGTGTCTATTCCGAGCGCAACACCGGGGGGTACTATATAGATATCGTTCCCGATCGTCAGGCGCTGGCGCGGTACGGATTGACTATGGGGGATGTGCAGGATGTTATCGAGGCGGCGATCGGCGGCATGCCGATTGAGACGACCGTTGAGGGGCGCAATCGATTTTCAATAAATGTCCGCTATCCGCGCGACCTGAGGCAGAATATCGAGCGCTTAAAACAAGTGCTGGTGCCTATTCCGGCTGCGGGATCGGGAAAGTCGGAGAGCATGCCGGGGATGGGGCAGATTTCTGGGGATAATGCACCGTTACTTGCCAGCACGAATATTGCCGACGCCTATGCACTCTGGGCGCAGATGGATGAGATGAAAAGCGGCGGCGGGAGTAGTTCAGGCGCTTTTCCCGGAGGAACAAGCGGGAGCATGCCGAGTGGAACGATGCCTTCCTCGGACGCCATGCCGGGCGGCTCAACTCCTTCGCAGAGTACTTTCCCTGAAGGGGGCGCCAATATACCCTTGGGACAGATCGCCAATATAAGGGTGGTTACCGGGCCGCCGATGATTAAGGATGAAGCGGGCATGCTGGTCGGATATGTCTATGTCGATATGGATCAGGGAAAGAGGGATATCGGCGGATATGTCAATGAGGCGAAGAAAGTGGTGGCCGATGAGATCAAAATTCCGGCCGGGTATTATCTCAAATGGACCGGGCAATACGAACTGATGGAGCAGATGATGAAGCGAATGAAAATTGTCATTCCGATTACCTTGATTCTGGTTATTCTTCTCCTGTATCTCAATTTCCGCAATGTCACCGAGACGCTGATAGTGCTGGCCTCGGTGCCGTTTGCACTGGTGGGAAGTATCTGGCTGATGTATTTTCTGGGTTACCATTATTCCACCGCCACGCTGGTGGGGATCATCGCTCTGGCAGGTCTGGCCACGGAAACCGGAATTGTGATGGTTTTATACCTTGACCACGCCTATGAGCGGCGCAAACGAGCCGGCAAGGTGAGGGACTTAAACGATATCATCTGGGCGCATATGGAGGGGACAGTGATGCGGGTGCGGCCGAAGTTGATGACGGTCGGTACAACCATGATAGGGCTGGTACCGATTCTCTGGGCGCAGGGAGCCGGCGCTGACGTGATGAAACGGATTGCCGCCCCGATGGTGGGGGGATTGATAAGCTCCACGTTTCTGACCTTGGAAATAATACCGGTGATTTATACTTACTGGCGGTTATGGCAAATTAAACATAACAAATAGAAATAAATGAGGGCAGGAGTGATAAAACTCTCGCCCTTTTCATTTTCGATACTGGTCGGCGCCGGCGCCGATTTTCAGATTAGCAAGGGGAAGGGCCATTCCTGTATAAGTAATTTATCAAATACACAATATCCATGATGTTTATACGGCCGTCGCAATTAGCATCGGCCGCGGCCAGAGGAACAGGAGGCGGCCCGACCATATAAATGTATTTTATTATGAATGTTATATCCAGGATATTGATGATTTTGTCGCCGTTGGCGTCGCCGACAATGAATCCCTCGCAGGCATCGCCGATACCGTTACTGTTGCTGTCGGCCTGGTTGGGATTGGCTATGGTCGGACAGTTGTCGCAGAGATCACCAAGACCATCGGCGTCAGTATCTTTCTGGTCGGGATTCGGCACCGTCAGGCAATTATCACAGACATTCCCATCACCATCACCGTCAGTATCGGTCTGGTCGGGATTGGCAACGGTCCGACAATTGTCGCAGATGTCTCCCCGACCGTCACCATCGGTATCGGTCTGGTTGCTTCCGGCCACAGTCGGGCAGTTGTCGCAGGCATCGCCGATATGATCGCCATCGGTATCCTGCTGATTAGTATTGGGTATGGTCGGACAGTTGTCAACGGCATCCTCAATGCCGTCATGGTCGTGGTCGATAATACTGACGGTCCAGCAGGTTTTGGGGAAAAAGGGAAAGGGCGGAACTGCCTCATCAAAGACCCAATCATAGGAATCATTACCGGCATCCCCCTGTTCGATACAGAAAGTGCCGGCCATGGAAGTAACGGTCAACGAGCAAACCATAATCTTGAGCTCGCCCAGTCCCGGCGGATAGCCGTTGCTCATACCGATGCCGGTAAAATTGAAGAGGTCGGGAAGAGTTCCCTCCCAGCTTTCGGTATAAGTGCGACGATAGACATCCCAGAAGCCGGCGCTGAGGCGGAAATTTCCCTGAGCAAAGAGGGCGGTGTCGCCCCAGACGATATTAGTAACCCCATCGGCGCCGGTGAAACTGAAAGGTGAAGACCAGGTAATGCGGGCTATGTCGCCGCCGGTGTTGGTGCTGTAGATATTGACGGCGATATGTTTGTTGGGGGCGATTTTGGGTGTTCCGGCATCATCCCAGACACCCGGCCCGCCAATGTCGGCGCGAAAAGTCAGAGTTCCGTAATTCTGACCGAAAGCAGTCAGACCGGCCAGTAAAGCCGTAATAAGAAACAGCCGTGAAAGGACTTTTACCATTCGTTCCTCCCTAAAGAAGTGAGAGATGATAGACAGTCTTCTTTTACCATTCTATTGATCAGCAATTGCAAATAATCAGTAATAGCAGGGCGGCGGGCCTCCTTTATATAGAAATCTTATGAGGTATGTTATGTCGGAAATGTCAAGGTAGCCATCGTTATTGGCATCGGCCGCCAGTTCAGGGACGGGTGGCGGGCCTCCTCGGAAGAAATAGACAATCATAAACGTGATATCGCGGATATTGATAATGCGATCGCCATTGGCATCGCCGCAAAGAAAGTCCTCGCAAACATCACCAACCCCATCGTTGTCGCTATCATGCTGGTCGGGGTTTTTCTTATCGGGGCAATTGTCGCAGACATTGCCGACACCATCGCCGTCATTATCGGCCTGGTCGGAATTAGGGACGTTCTTGCAGTTGTCGCAAAGGTCGCCGCGTCCGTCGCCATCGGCGTCGGCCTGATTGGCATTGGCGACAGTGGGGCAGTTATCAAGCGGGCAGGTATTGGCCGGATATCCCGGGTTACCGTAGCCGTCATGATCGGTGTCGGTGCAGGCATCACAAGCATCGCCAATCTGGTCGCCATCGGCATCCACTTGACTGGGGTTGGCCGCATTCGGGCAATTGTCACAGGCATTGCCGAGGCCGTCGCTATCACTGTCGGTCTGGTCTGAATTGGCCGTATTCCGGCAGTTGTCGCAGAGATCTCCGACACCGTCGGCATCTACATCAGCCTGATTGGCGTTTGAAATCAGCGGGCAGTTGTCGCAGGCATCGCCGATATGATCGCCATCGGTATCCTGCTGATTAGTATTGGGTATGGTCGGACAATTGTCAACGGCATCCTCGATACCGTCATGGTCGTGGTCGATAATACTGACGGTCCAGCAGGTTTTGGGGAAAAAGGGAAAGGGTGGAACTGCCTCATCAAAGACCCAATCATAGGAATCATTACCGGCATCCCCCTGTTCGATACAGAAAGTGCCGGCCATGGAAGTAACGGTCAAGGAGCAGACCATAATCTTGAGCTCGCCCAGTCCCGGCGGATAGCCGTTGCTCATGCCGATGCCGGTAAAATTGAAGAGGTCGGGA
>JAPLUR010000043.1 GCA_026397505.1 Candidatus Zixiibacteriota bacterium | reverse complement strand
TATGCTTTATTCAACTATTTCAATCATAAATGGCACAGAAACAATGAAATAATAAAAACCATCAAAAACATGATACAAAAAGCAGCCTAAATAAATGAAAAAAAGGATATACCAATTTCCACACTAATATTGACATTACCCCTGAATCCGCAGAATTTGGGGGGCGACATTTATGCTCAAAAAGAGAATTGCCTGAGAGCGATAATGCATAACGAAGGCTGGCTGCTGTCTTGTCTTAATTCAGCCGCGTCTAAGTATAGACCAAATTCTTTCGGCAACCGAATAAAAATTGGCTCCGACCAACTGAATTGAGCCGAAAGCGAATTTTTGAAATAAGATATAATTGACTTGCTTTGGTGATTTGGTTATATTGTTGCGTAAGACCAAAACAGTCAACCTTGTATCTGCTATCAGGAGGATTTGGCGATTCGAAAAGTGTTGCCGGGAAGGTATTAAATATACGCCTTATACTTCTTAGCATCGCGCCTTGGAACCTGCCTATGACCAAATACCCCCACAACCATATCAGAGCTTGGAGCAAGTGACCATGTCCGCATGTCAACATCGGTGGGAAATGACCAGCATTCAGTTCGGTTTTGTTGTTTTCGAGAAATGCTTTCATTGCAACGGCCTGGGGACCTATTTTACGGCCGAAGATAACCCGATTCTCGGCGACAAATACCGCGATGGAGATTGTTTCTGGAGCCGAGTCGAAAATGCCCAATCTTTCCGGTTTGATTTGGAGTGCATCAAGTGCGGGCATTTGGAGAAATTCGACGACCTGATGGGTCTCATGCACTGTACCGGCTGCCTGCCTGACTGCGAGGTGGAAATCCAGCAGGCCGGACTTGAAGCCGAGAGAACCTGGATACTGGTCGCCTTCGGATTCCTTCATAAAGACCAGAGGAAGTTGATTTCCCAGTATAAACTGGATATCCTGACTGATTATTTCAACCAGCGGCGAGACACCTCCCGATCACGAATGAAAATCATATCATTTGATTTGATTAAGGATTTGTCAATGTGCCGTGGCGATTTTATTCATGATGTGGGGATGCTCTCACCGGAACCGCCCACGGAAAGAAAACCGCTTTTTTGATGTGAAGCCGGATTGATTTTATAAGAATTACGCAGGAGAGAATAAATGACCACCAAAGACCTGATTGAAAAACTTGGTCTTAAACCATTGAGCAAATTCGAGCACCGCGATATTAACGGTGTCTTTGTATCGGATATGTTGAGTGATGTTATGGCCGGAGCCAAATCGGGGAATATCTGGCTGACCGTGCAGACGCACAAGAGCATTGTTCCCGCGGCCAATCTGGTGGATGTTTCCGCCATTATCGTTACCGGCGGCAAAGATGTTCCGCAGGAAACGATTGATATCGCCAGCAAATATAATATTGCCATATTGTCGACGAATCTTCCGACTTTCGAACTGGTGGGAAAACTATATGGACTGGGACCGTTGACCAAATAGCCGGCGCGGAATAAAAGGGTTGATTCCCGGAGCGATAAATTATGAAGATTCTCCGGGGAAAACGATATTTGACATCATGAACAAATTGACCACGGTAGAGATCAGATCGATTAAAGACGCGCTGGAAGCCGCCATTATCGAGTCGGATGACCGGCTGGATGCTTCGGTGGAGCATATCTATGCCTCTGACCTGATGAGTGACGTGCTGGCATTCGGCCGCCCAAATTCCATCCTTCTGACCGGACTGGCCACGTTGCAGGCGGTTATTTCGGCCCATATGGCGGAATTCAAGGGGGTTGTCTTCATTCGGGGCAAGAAACCGAAAGACGGCTCGGCCAAATTTGCCCGAGAAAACCATCTGATCCTTCTTTCCACCGACCTGGATATGTACGACGCCTGTGTTAGGATTGATGCCATGACCAGAGGTAATTCCCCGGCTCTGCAGATCAGCCTTCCGGCCCATAAAGCCGAAGAGATGCTGCTCAGCCAGGAGTTGATAATCGAAGGGAGCAATTTTGCCAACGCCGGGATGGTCTCGACCGAGGTGAAATCGATCCTCAAAAAAATCGGTCTCGATCACAAACTGGTCCGCCGTGTGGCTATTTCGACCTATGAGGGGGAAATGAATGTGGTTATGCATGCCCGGAGAGCCAAAGTCAGTCTTCTGGTGACTCCGAAAGTGATCGAGGTGATCATTGCCGACGAAGGGAAAGGTATTCCCGATGTCTCACTGGCCATGCAGGAAGGGTACACCACCGCGACCGAAGAGATGCGGGCTATGGGCTTCGGCTCCGGTATGGGACTGCCCAACATAAAAAGAAACAGCGACGAATTGATCATAAATAGCGAAGTTAATAAAGGAACGACATTGCAGATGAAATTTTATATTTAGAATCTACCTTAACCGGAGGGTAAGCGCAAATTGGCTGAATATTATCACGCTCATAAGGTAATTCCGGAAAAGTGCCGCGGCCACATGGCCTGCGTGCGGCAATGCCCGACCCAGGCAATCAGAATCCGGAATGGCAAGGCGGTCATATCGGAAGAGTTGTGTGTCGATTGCGGCACCTGTATTTCGGCCTGTCCCTCCGGGGCCATTGTGCCTATAACCGATCCCCTCGCCGAAATATCTCATTTCAAATATAAAATAGTCGTTCCCTCACCGGTCCTTTATGCGCAATTCGACTCCAGCATCCATCCTTATATCATTCATCGGGCCTTCAAAAAAATGGGCTTCGATGAAGTCGTCGATGTCAGCACTTCCTATGCGGCTCTGGCCCGGGCGCTTTACAAGTACATCAAGCAGGCCGGCGTCCGCCGACCCCAGATATCTTCTCACTGCCCGTCGATTATCCGGCTGATTCAGGTGCGTTTTCCCGACCTGGTGGAGCAGATCGTTCCCCTTGATGTCCCGCGCGAGGTGACCGCCCGCGAGATACGCAAAGAAATGCCGCGCAGCCTCGGCCTCAGGCCGAGAGATATCGGGATAGTCTATGTGGCGCCTTGCCCGGCCATCATTGTCTCCATTAAGCAGCCGGCGGAAAAGGCGCGATCGTATTTTGACGGGGCCGTATCGATCAAAGAGGTTTATTCCGCGCTCGTGCCGCTGATCGCCGAAATAAGAGAAAAGTTTGATGAAAGTCAGGTACCCGAGGACTTTTCATTCAACAGCAGCTGGACCACTTTCGGCGCCGTTACGATCGCCTCGGCGTTGGAGGACTGGCTGGCCGTCTCCGGCCTGGACCATGTGATGAAGATCTTTGACGATATTGAAAACTCCCGGATTCGCAATGTCCATTATGTGGAGGCGATGACCTGCATGCTGGGGTGCGTGGGCGGAGCATTCGGAGTCGAAAACCCCTATGTCGCCCGTACCAACAGTATCAAGCAGCAGAGCAAATATGCCAATCTGATAAAAACCAATGACGAGTATATCAACAATCGTCTGCGAGAGGGATATTTCGATCTGGAGAATCCGATTCTCCCTCGTGATACAAAGTATTTCGATACCGATCTGGAGACATCGATCAAGAGAATGAAAGAAAGAGAAAGAATATATCAGAAACTGCGCCAGATGGATTGCGGCTGCTGCGGAGCGCCGACCTGCCTGTCATTCGCCGAGGATGTCGTGCGGGGAGAGGCACAACTGACCGATTGCATCTTTCTGGCTCAAACGAGACGCGAGGATTAACTTGAAAAAGAATCTATCTAAACCCCAAGGGGAGGATATGCAGTGATAAACAGCAGTTTTGCCGGCCTGTTCACGGAATTCCAGGGTGAAGAAGGGGAATTAATCCCGATTCTCCAGAGGATTCAGGAGGTATTCGGGTACATCTCCGAAGATGCCGTCAGGAACATTGCCCCATTCCTGAGAATTTCCGAGAATCAGATCTTCGGGGTAGCTTCATTCTATTCGCAGTTCAAGTTTGTCGAACCGGGGAAATGCACGATCAAGGTTTGTATGGGAACCGCCTGCCATGTAAGAGGTTCGTTGAGCATCCTGGATGAATTCAGAAGATGGCTTCACATAGAACCGGGCAAGACTACTGACGATAGAATGTTTACATTGGAAACGGTGAACTGTCTTGGAGCCTGCGCCTTGGGTCCCATTGTCGCAGTTGACACCGATTACCACGGGCTGATGAAAATAAAGGAAGTTGAGGGACTCATTCAAAAATATGGATCTAAAGATGAACGAGAGGGTGATGCGGTCATATGAAAAATCACGTCAATGCTAAACACTTGGAAGAGATTAGAGCCGAGGTTTTGCAGGCCAGAAGTGCGAATAAGCCTTGTATAACGGTCTGCGGCGGAACCGGTTGTCAGACCCAGGGAGCCACCGGGCTCGTCGGCGTATTCAGGGAAGAGATCAGGAAGCAGGGGATGGAAAAATCTGTCGACATCCGGATGACAGGATGTCATGGTTTCTGTGAGAGAGGGCCGATTGTTGTTATCCACCCTGAGGGCATTTTCTATGAAAAGGCCAAAATCAAGGACGTCGAAAAAATAGTCTCAGAGACAATAGTAAACAAGAACATCATTGAAACGCTTCTTTATCGCGATCTCAATACAAAGAAAAGAATCGTTCGCGAAAAAGATATCCCCTTCTACAATCAACAAAAGCGCATCGTATTGGAAAACAACGGGTTAATAGATCCGACCGATATCAAGGACTACATAGCCCTCAATGGTTATCAGGCCCTGGTGAAGGTGCTTCGAGATATGACACCCGAGGAAGTTATTGCTGAAATCAAAGCATCCGGCTTAAGAGGAAGGGGGGGAGCGGGCTTCCCGACAGGGAAAAAATGGGAGAGCTGCCGTAGCACCGTTTCTGACATCAAGTATGTGATTTGCAACGCAGACGAAGGAGACCCGGGGGCATTCATGGATCGAAGCGTGCTCGAAGGTAATCCTCACAGCGTCATAGAAGGTATGATCATTGGAGCCTTTGCCATTGGCGCTTCAGCCGGTTTTGTCTACGTCAGGGCGGAATATCCTCTTGCTGTAAAACATGTGAAGATCGCTCTAAGTCAGGCCAGAGAACACGGGCTATTGGGCGAGTCCGTTCTCGGCTCCGGCTTCGGATTTGACATTCAGGTGTTTCAAGGGGCGGGTGCCTTTGTCTCCGGAGAAGAGACTTCCCTCATGGCTTCCATAGAGGGCCGGCGCGCTTTCCCCAGATCAAGACCACCTTTTCCCACCCAGGTCGGTTTATGGGGAAAACCCACCACCATTAACAACGTGGAAACATGGGCTAATATTCCCCACATCATTCAAAACGGTGCCGACTGGTACTCAAACATCGGCACTGATAACAGCAAGGGAACAAAAATATTCTCGCTGGTGGGCAAGATCAACAACACGGGCTTGGTTGAGGTGCCCATGGGGATCACGCTGAGACAGATTATTTACGACATCGGTGGTGGAATAAAGAGCGAAAAAAAGATCAAGAAGAAGTTTAAGGCGGTTCAGACAGGGGGCCCTTCCGGAGGATGTCTCCCGGAGGATATGCTGGATCTACCAATAGATTATGAGACCCTGGCTAAGGCCGGTTCTATCATGGGCTCTGGTGGTATGATTGTGATGGACGAGGACACCTGTATGGTGGATCTGGCTCGCTATTTCCTTAATTTCACTCAAGAGGAGTCGTGTGGAAAGTGTTCCCCTTGTCGAATCGGAACCGCGCAAATGGTAGAGATTCTGAATCGCATTACGCAAGGAAATGGGGAAGAAGCCGACATCGAAAGGCTGGAAAACCTCGCCAATACTATAAAGAACAATTCACTTTGCGGATTAGGGCAGACGGCTCCGAATCCGGTCTTGACGACGCTTCGGTACTTTAGATCGGAATACCTTTTGCATGTGAAGGAGAAACACTGCCCGGCTTCAGTCTGCAAGGAGCTTATCGAATACCGGGTAATCCCCGAGAAGTGCACCGGATGCCAGCGTTGCGTCAGCGCGTGCCCCACTGGTGCCATTACCGGACCCAGAGCACAATCACACAACCTGGATCCGTCCAAGTGCATAAAGTGCAGAGCCTGTTATGAAATCTGTCGTTTCGATGCCATAGCCGGTGATGCTATTGTCATCAGATCCCGAGGGAGAGTCGCCGATGAGCAAGTCATTTGAAACCATAACGGTAACGATCGACAACCAGACTCTGGAAGTGGCCAAAGGGTCAACCATTCTGGAGGCCGCCGAAAAGAGCAATGTCTATATCCCCACTCTCTGCGCTCACAAGGACCTGTCCCCCTTCGGCGGCTGCCGTATGTGCATTGTCGAAGTTGAGGGGATGCGCGGTTTCCCCACCTCATGCACCACCCCGGCGGAAAACGGAATGGTAATCCGAACTCAGACCGCGCAGATTCAAACAATCAGAACCGAGATTTTAAATCTTATCCTGAGCGAGCATCCTTGCAGCTGCCTCATCTGTGACGAGAAGGTCGAATGCCAGGAGTTTTCATCCACCATCCGCAAAGTGGGCGTCACGACCGGCTGTCGCTACTGCCCCAATGACCGGCAGTGTGAATTGCAGGATGTGGCGGAAAAAATCGGTATCACCGAGATGAAATACCCGGTTTACTACCGCAATCTCCGGGTCGAGAAGGATGATCCTTTCTATGACCGCGACTACAATCTCTGCATTCTCTGCGGCCGATGTGTGCGGATGTGCCATGAGATTCGCACCGCCAACGCCATCTCGTTCAAGGAACGCGGCCGGCATACTATTATCGGCCCGGCCTTCAGCCGGACTCATCTCGAAGCCGGATGTGAATTTTGCGGCGCCTGCGTTTCGATTTGCCCCACCGGAGCCCTTTCGGAAAAAACCCGCAAGTGGAAAGGTAAAGCGGAGCGAACCGAGACCACTACCTGTCCGCTTTGCGGTATCGGGTGTCAGATTGAATTGCAGATAAAGGGAAATGAGGTAATCGGCTCCCTTCCGGCTGAAGATCCGCTTATTAATGACGGGCAGCTTTGTGTGAAAGGGAGATTCTGTATTAACGAACTGGTCAATGATTATCGCCGCCTGAAAAAACCTTATCAGCTCCAAGGCGATACCAAAGCGGAGATATCGGTTGAAGCGGCGGTGGCGCTCGCCGCGGAAAAATTGTCCGCCTGTTTGCCCGAACAGTTCGCCATGATGGTTTCGCCCAATTGCACCAACGAAGACCTTTATGTCGCTCAGAAATTTGTTCGGGCCGCCCTCGGCTCCCATCATATCGATACCACCGCCCGCCTCCACTACGGCGCCGGTTTCAATGCCTACCTGAATTTGATGAAGCTGAGCGTCCCGCTTTCCGACATTCGGAAAGCCTCGGTGATTCTCTGCATCGGTCTCGATACCAAATTCGGAAGGTCGGTGGCCGGTGTCGAGCTTCGCAAAGCGACCCGGCGCGGCGCCAGGATCATCTCGATCAATCCCCGGGACCATAATTTTGCCGTTATATCCGAGAGATGGCTCAAACCAGCAATCGGAAAGGAAAGGGAATTATTTGATGCCCTTGTAAAATTGACCGGTAAGGAAGGTTCAATGGCACCTGTTGCAGAGGATATTTCGGGGATCCCTGCCGTCGAGCTTAAGAATGTCACGGCCATCCTTCATGAGGCGGCCAATCCGGTCATTCTGGTTGGCTCGGAGTTCATCAAATACCATGACAGTCGGCAGATACTTGAGGCAATCGGTAGTCTCGCTCAGAATATCAATGCCGGAGTCATTCCTCTGCCATCCCAGAACAACCTTTTCGGCTCTTTGACGATGGGTACCTATCCCGAGCTCCTACCGGGCGGATTCTCTTCCTCCAACAAAGAGAAGTTGGCTGAACTCAATGATAAATGGGCCGCCAATATTCCCAATTATGCGCCGGGGTGGAATGCCGAAGCGCTGCTGACCGAAAAGAAACTGAAAGTCCTTTATCTTATCGGCGAAGTCCCTCTGAGCGAGCGCCCTCCGGCTGATTTTATGATTTTCCAGAATATTTATCCACCCCCTGATGCCTATCGGGCCGACCTGGTTCTGCCGGCGGCCTCATTTGCGGAAGTGGACGGTACTTTCACCAATGGTGAAGGACGGGTCCAGCAGGTAAGGAAGGCAGTCGACCCTCCCGGTGAGGCTCTTGCCGACTGGCAATGGCTGGTTATGATTGCCCGGAAAATGGACAAATTTGGTTTTGCCTACGCCGGTGTCGCCGAAATTCAGAAGGAAATAGCTGCCGTTGTTAAAGGGTTCCGCGAGGCCGACCTCTTTGATCGCCGCCCGGAAGCGCTGGCCTCTGAAGGCATGCTGGCCGAGTCGCTATCGATTTCCTCCGCTGAGATCGGCTCCGTTAAGGAGTATCCTTATTTGCTTCACACTTATGCGGAAGAGAATAATTATCGCGGATTCCCGCTATCCAATTGGGTCGATGGATTGAAGAAGCTCTTTGTCGACGGCGTCGTGCAGCTTAACCCCGAGGATGCCGACCGGGCCGGTATTGCCCTTGATGATGAAGTCGTTGTCAGTTCCGAGCGGTTTGAAAGAATCTGGAAGGCGGATATTCGGGCGGAACAGCCTCCGGGAACAATGTCGGTTATTTTGCGCCAGGATGAGGTCATCGGAACCAACCCCTTTGCGGTCAGAATGAGGAAAAAATATGTTTAAGCTGATATCAAATGAGATGATCGTGCCTAATATCCACCAGATAGTGGTGGAGGCCCCGGCCGTGGCCGCCCAGATTCAGCCGGGACAGTTTGTGATTGTTCGGGCCGATGACGACGGCGAGAGGATTCCTCTTTCTGTTTCCGATTGGGACGCCGAAAAGGGGACTCTGACTATTATCTTTATGGAGGTGGGCGGTACTACCGGCAAGTTGGCCGCCCTCAAAGCCGGTATGACTATCCCTACCGTGGTCGGACCGCTGGGTAATGCGACCGAGATCGGGGAATTTGGTTCTGTGCTTTGCCTGGCCGGATGCTACGGTATCGGCAGTATCTATCCTATCGCTCGCGCTCTGAAAGAAAAAGGGAACAAGGTCACCACGGTTGTTGAAGCCCGGAGTTCTTACCTGGTTTACTGGGAAGAGAAATTCCGAAAGGTTTCCGACAAATTGATTTTCATCACCCGTGACGGCACCAAAGGATTCAAAGGTCATGCCGTGCGGATACCGGAAATAATGAAAGCCGCCGATATTGCCATAGACCGGGTCATTATCAACGGGTGTACTTTTCTCATGAAACGTGGGTCCGATATGAGCCGGCCCTACGGCATCAAAACCATTGTCAGCCTGAATCCGATCATGATTGACGGAACCGGGATGTGCGGTGTCTGCCGGGTCTCGGTCGGAGGCAAAACCAAGTTTGCCTGTGTGGACGGCCCCGATTTTGACGGCCACCAGGTCGATTGGGCCGAACTGCTGCAGCGCCGCAAAACATATATGAATGAAGAAGTCATCATGCTCTCCTCGAGCCGATGCGAAGAACATAGTATTAGAGTACAGGAAAAAGTCCTATGACCGAACCGCAACCAAAAAAGAAGCTGGATTTGAATAGACGGGAAATGCCCAAGCAGCACCACGATGTACGCAAGTACAATTTCAGCGAGGTGGCGCTGGGATACACGCCCGAGACCGCGATCGAGGAGGCCCTACGCTGTCTGCAGTGCAAGAAACCGCTCTGTGTCGGAAAATGCCCGGTCGAAATTGATATCCCGGGATTCATCAAAGCGGTCGCCGCCGGTGATTTTCTCTCCGGGATAAAGAAAATGAAAGAGAAAAATCTTCTTCCCGCTGTCTGCGGGCGGGTCTGCCCGCAAGAGGAGCAGTGCGAATCGACCTGCGTACTGATCAAGAAAGGCGGGCAGATAGCGATCGGCAGACTGGAACGCTTCGTGGCCGACTGGGAAGCGACCCAGAAAGAGCCGGAGATACCGGATATTCCCGCTCCAACCGGGAAAAAAGTGGCCGTGGTCGGCGGCGGGCCGGCCGGGCTGACCGTAGCCGGCGACCTCGTCAAACTGGGACATAAGATCACTATTTTCGAAGCTCTCCATATGCTGGGCGGAGTGCTGACTTATGGCATCCCGGAATTCCGTCTTCCCAAAGTCATTGTCAATCGCGAGGTCGATTATCTGCAGAAATTGGGCGTGGAGCTGGTTCCCGATTTTGTGGTCGGAAAAACCAAAACCATGGACAGCCTCCTCAAAGAATATGATGCCGTCTTTGTCGGTTCGGGGGCGGGCCTTCCGTGGTTTATGGATATTCCCGGCGAGAATTTGAACGGCGTTTACTCAGCCAACGAATATCTGACCCGCATGAACCTGATGAAAGGGTTTCTGTTCCCCGCTTATAATACGCCGGTCAAGAAGCACAGGCGGGTGGCGGTGGTCGGCGGCGGAAATGTTGCCATGGACTGCGCCCGCACGGCGCTCCGACTGGGCGCCGAATCCCGAATCATTTACCGCCGTTCGCGTCAGGAGATGCCGGCGCGTCTCGAGGAGATCGAAAACGCCGAGGAAGAGGGCGTGATATTCGATTATTTGACCCTGCCTATCCGCTATATCGGCGACTCGAACGGCTGGGTGCGGCAGATGGAATTCCTGAGAATGGAGCTGGGTGAGCCGGATGCTTCGGGAAGACGCTCGCCGATACCGATTAAAGGCTCCGAGACCATTGTCGAGGTCGATGCCGTAGTTTGCGCCATCGGCAACAGCCCCAATCCACTGATTGCGGCCGCAACGCCGGCCTTGCAGGTCGGGAAAAAGGGAAATATCGTGGCCGATGAAGCCACCGGCAAAACCTCCATGGACCGGGTTTGGGCCGGAGGTGATGTGGTCACCGGTGCCGCCACGGTGATTCTGGCGATGGGCGCCGGACGCAAAGCCGCCCGCTCGATGCACGAATATCTCTCCTCCATATAGAAGAGACTGTCATAGACCATTTTTTAATAGGGACTGAGTAGCTCGGTCCCTATTTCTATTCTTGCCCGGTATAAAATCTCCTTGATGGCGCCGGCAATTGAATATATCTTTCGTATCTATTGCATGCCCGGCCTTGTAGCCGGGTAATAAAAGTGTTTAAAATGCCGAAAATTTGTAGAATGGAGCAAATGCCGCGATGAAGAGGAAATTATGGGTATAGAAAAACGCGAAGCCGTTACCCCGGTCGATTTCATTCGTGAGATTATTGATAGCGATCTGAAGAGCAATCGCTTTCAGGGGAAAGTCATGACCCGTTTCCCGCCGGAGCCGAACGGGTATCTTCATATCGGACATGCCAAATCGATTTGCCTCAATTTCGGCATTGGCCTCCAGTATGGCGGCATTTATAATTTGCGTTTCGATGATACCAATCCGATCAAGGAAGAGATCGAATATATCGAATCGATCAAGAAGGATATCCGCTGGCTGGGATTCGACTGGGGCGACCGCGAATATTACGCCTCCGATTATTTCGGCCAACTTTATGAATACGCGGTGCGGTTGACAAAGAAGGGGAAAGCTTATGTTTGCGATCTGAACTCCGACCAGATTCGGGAGCACCGGGGGACACTGACTCAGCCGGGGAAAGAAAGCCCCTATCGCAACCGGACAGTGGAGGAAAATCTCGACCTTTTTGCGCGGATGCGTGACGGCGAGTTTCCCGATGGTTCGCGCACCCTGCGCGCCAAAATCGACATGGCCTCGCCCAATCTCAATATGCGCGACCCGGTGATGTACCGCATTCTTCACGCCTCGCACCACCGCACCGGCGACAAATGGTGCATCTATCCGATGTACGACTGGGCGCATGGTCAGTCCGATTCTATCGAGGGAATCACGCATTCCATCTGCACCCTTGAATTCGAGGATCATCGTCCGCTTTATGACTGGTATATCGACGAGCTGGGGATACATCACCCGCGCCAGATTGAATTTGCCCGATTGAATCTCACTTATACGGTTATGAGCAAGCGGCGGCTTCTGGAACTGGTGCGCGATGGTTTTGTCTCGGGATGGGATGACCCGCGCATGCCGACTATTTCCGGTCTGCGGCGGCGGGGCTACACGCCCGAATCGATCCGCACCTTTGCCGAGCGGATCGGTGTGGCCAAACGGGACAGCATGGTCGATGTGGCGGTGCTCGAGGACTGCGTGCGCGAGGATTTGAATATCCGCGCTCCGCGAATCATGGCGGTGCTGCGGCCGCTCAAGGTCATTCTGGATAATTACCCCGAAAATCAGGTCGAGGAATTCGAGACAGTCAACAATCCCGAGGATCCCTCGATGGGGACACGCCGGGTGCCTTTCTCGAAAGTGCTCTATATCGAACGGGAGGATTTCAGCGAAAATCCCCCCAAAGGGTATTTCCGACTGGTGCCGGGCGGGGAAGTGCGGCTCAAGCATGCCTATTTTGTCAAGTGCGTCAAAGTTGTCAAAGATGCCTCCGGTGAGGTGACCGAGTTGCACTGTACTTATGATCCCGCTACGCGCGGCGGCGATGCTTTGGACGGCCGCAAGGTCAAAGGGACATTGCACTGGGTTTCGGCGGCGCATGCTTTTGATGCCGAAGTACGGTTGTATGACCATCTGTTCACCAAAGAAGACCCCGGCAATCTCGATGAGGGAGAGGATTTCAAAAGCTGCCTGAACGCCGCCTCGCTGGAGACACTGAAAGGGTGCAAGATAGAGCGCAATATTGCCTCGGCTCTACCGGAGAGCCGCTACCAGTTCTTAAGACATGGCTATTTCTTTGTAGACCCGACTGACTCCCGCCCCGGCGCGCCGATATTCAACCGCGTTGTCTCGCTCAAAGACACCTGGACAAAAAAGAAATAGTCCCGCCGAATTTAAGGCGGTAGAGGGGCGGAAGTAGTAGGTCAGGTCTCTTGTAGACCTGACATGATTATATTGTCAGGAGTGCAAGCCTCAGTAGGTCGAAATTCCCCCCGAATTCCGCTATTTGCGGAATGAGTGGGGGTTTCGACAATCCTTATTTCAACTCAAAATGTCACTTGTTCCGGCAGGTCCTTAATTCCCTCCCGCTTATGCGGGGGGGAATGGTGACCTGACGGCTTCCTCAAGACTCTATGAAGGCGTCAGGTCTCGCTTCCGCTAGCGCGGAATCTATGACCCGACGCAACAGAGAACGTTTAAATATAAAATAGCTACGGGCAAATCAATGCGGGACCGTACTTATACAAATAATTGACTAATATGGTAACATCCTGAATATTAAGAGTTCCATTACCATCAACATCGGCCGCCTGGGGGTGATCATGGTTGGGAGGCGGCCCATTTCTATATAGATAGTTTATCAGGGCTGATATATCCCGGATATTGATCTTCCGGTCGGCATTCACATCCCCGCAGACATAGTCGGCCGACCTTATTTCGCCGGCGATGAGATGAGTGAGATCCTGCGGAGGATATTCCGACAACCGCCCCGACGATTCATATCCTTGTATATAGTTGTAGTCATGCTCTGTATCATGAAAGACGATCGCCTGACCGGAGCCAACACAAGCTAAATGACCTTTTATTCGTGCATAAGGAACAAATACCGTGTCCGTGGTGATAGAGGAATTGGGAAGTAGAGACATCGCAACCCGAATCACTGTCTCCGAATCAAAAGTCACAAATGTGTAGTAAGAAACATCCATGCCGGGCCAGTTATCGGTTGGGGATACTTCGGTTATGTGGATTACTGAAGTATCCAAGGCCAATGTGAAACGGATTTCATCTATGTGGGATCGGGGTGCACCATCCTTTACAGAAAAATAGAGAACGGCGGTTGTATCCTCGGTTCCGGCTGAACATGTAACAGATACTGTATCTTTAGACAATTGGAAATAGAGCGAATCATCCTGCCTATCCGTCATCGGGCTGCCATAGGCAATGCACAAATAAAGAAGCCAGACGGCTGCGGAATAGATGAATATTCTGCCATAGTTATCTGTTTTGCACATATTACCTCCGAAATATCGAGTTTTAAGAAATAATTCGATTAAAATGCCTTTAAGCAATCCACTTGGAGGCGGACGGGAGAATGATGAAATCTGGTATATCATGTCAACTCCAAGTGAATATTTTTATATATAAATCTGACTGTCGGAATGTGGCAGTGCGAAAATCCGGATGTCTTCATCGAAAACCTCCGATTGCCAATGTGGTTAGATCAATAATGCCTATCGAGTTGTTATTACTCCAATAATATAGTGTATTCGTCAGCAAGTAGCAAGGGAAATTAATTATTTACGAAGAATCGGGTAACACATCCGCCGCGGAGGGCTGTGGGAAAGTTTGGTAGGTCGAAACCCTTGCGGTTTCGACACTTACGCTCATTCATATCCCCCGCCCCTGCAAAAACGGGTAACTCACAGCTTGCTGTGAGAAAGTCTGATCCTGTGGCATCGCGTTCCTCAAGACTCTATGGTGGCGTCAGGTCTCGCTTCCGCTAATGCGGAATCTATGACCCGACGCAACAGAGAATCTTTCTCCCATTATGCGTACTTGACTAGGGTCACTCGAATTAAATCTTCGATAAGATTTCTGCCTTCTTAGCAGCAAACTCCTTTTCCGTAATCACACCCGACTCCTTCAATTCGGCGAGCTTTTTCAATGCTTCAAACGCATCAGTTTGTTTGCTGTCAGACGGCGAATGGTCGCTAGTCCTCTCCCTGCCATTTTCTAACGCAGTATAGAGTGCTTGCTCTTTTTCTTTATCAAATGTCTTAAATTCCAAATCATCATGGGAAGTGTGAATCCGGATTGTCCGGTGCCCCAGGATGGATTTTCTTTCTATTGAAGTGATTTTCATTATAGGTATTGTCTCCAACACTTCCCCCAAAATACCTTTTCGATAGAAAACCACGCGACTATCGGTAACAAGCAGGACACCGTTGTGCTGGGTTTTATCTCCCTTGCCCATCATTTCGCCGATATAACCCTCACCCCATGCGACAATATTCTCGTCCGGCTTTAGATAAATTTCTCTGAATCTTGACACGTGTTTTGATTCTTCTTCCATCGTTACGTCCACCCCTGGCTAATCACAAACTCAACCTGCCGAATTACATGGTAATATTTTTTAAGCTAATATATTTATCCGCTTTGTCAAGCTAAAGTAGGTCTTAATTACCCCCGAATTCCGCCTTACGCGGAATGGGTGGGGGTTACGACAATCCATATTTCTATATTTCAGCATGCGTAGCGGGGACCCGAGACGAAGTCTTGCGGTTCCGCCGAATTTTCTTGACAGAATGAAGAATTCCGGATATTCTTATTTAACTTTGGCTCATTAAAGAGAGGCGAATATTATGGCAGGTGAACGGGTGATCTGTTTGAGGCGGCTGCGGATTTCTGCCGCCGAAAGAACAAGACCCAAAGCAAGTAGCGAAGCACATGACGAGAAATAAAATCCATAAACAAAGGAAGTCCAAAATGAAGAAGCTATCGTCAAGTATCACTATTGTGTTTCTTACTCTGGCTGCCTTTTCGGTGCAATTTTTTTTCGCACCGACCTCGGCAAGTGCCGCGTATAGGAGCCATTACGATGACCTTCCGGGTGAAGAAGGCCTTCCCTGGGTTACCATTATTGCCGTTGGCGTGGCTGCGGCTTTGACAATTGTCCTAATATCCCATGCGACCAAAGGGAAAAAAGATCAAAAGAATGAGATTGAAAAACAGCAGGATCAGCAGAAGCAGAATCATGACACCGATTCGACTTCAGTAAAACCTGACTCAACATCGGAGAAGACATCAATATATTTGCCAAAGTGTGGAGATAATGCCTCTTTCGGGCTTAATAAACTGGAGTCTCCTTATCTAAGCATGTATATAAATCTGAATGGTGAGGATAACGAAATGATGCCGGCAGAATTGAGTTACGATCTAAATTCCGTTAAGTTAAAGGTCGGATTATCATATCATTTTTAAGAATGAACGTAGATATCAAATTCCGGCCGTAGAAGTACGTTCGAAGTTGCGCAGGGTCTTGTCCCGACTTCAGGCGGGATGTAACCCTGCGCTCATTGGAATCTCGCTGCGCCCATTCACCGCAGGGTCACGCCCGCCGCCAGAGGCGGCGACCTAAGACCCCGCGGAACTCCCATTATTTCCTTCCTAATCGCTTGCAATTCAATCCCCGCCTCGCAAAATTACCATTGATCCGATGGTGATTCTCCCCACTACCCCTATTTATAGGAGTAATTAGATATGCCTATAAGCGAAAAAAAGCTAATTGCCAATCGTCTCAACGCCCTAAAATCCACCGGCCCTAAAACCCCACTGGGCAAATTCCGCTCCAGCCGCAATGGCTTAAAACAGGGTCTCTATTCCAAATTCGATCTCGTCCGGGCCATCCAATTACTGCCGGAGAAGTATCAACATAAAGTCCTATTATCACTTATTCGCAGCTTCAAACATGACATCTCGGGCAAAGGCTCTCGCGGTCATCCCATTTCACCCCCTTAAAATGAAAACGAACCCAAAATGACGATCCTTTCCCAATCCATCCATTTCATTTACTGTCAATCTGTTACGAGGGGGAAATTGCGTCCGTCAGAAGGGCAAAAAATTCAAAAAGCAAACCCACCAATTGACAATCCGCTGTTATATATGGGTTTAGATGAAATAATGGTGGCTTCGCTTTTTTCGCCTATTTGCAATCGCTTATTATTCACCAACTTATATTATCCTTGGCCGCCCCACCCATGGATGCTGGCTTCCGCCAGCATGACATGTGAAGCAAGTCACTTTGTAGGTCGAGGTTCCGAGACGAAGCGCGAGCGGAGTCGAGAAACCCGACAATTCTCTCTATATTCATTTACTGTCATGCTGGACTTGATCCAGCATCCAGAGATTCGCCTTATGAAGCTATCTGGGGGATTTCAGAAGATTTCGGGCGGCGGCGAAAGTACGAAGGAGCGGGGCGGGAAGAGATGCCAAGGCCCGGAGCTTGAACGGTGCATCGGGGACACTGGTGAGAGCGGTAATCGCCTCAGCCTTTTTCCCCTGCGCGATATATTGCCGCGCCACAGTCAGGTATTGCTCTTCAAGGACTGATTGATATAAACCGGAATGCTTCTGCAAAAAAGCAGTATCGTTTCCCCAGACCCGCTCGGAAATTTTGATGCGCGACAAAGCGGAACGAAGAATATCGGTGCCGGTCAGGCGAAATCCGGGGTGGCTGTACTGCCAGGCGGTTTCAATATCGAGATAGCCGGCAGGCCCTTTTTGGGCGAGTCGTCCAAAACATTCCCAGTCCTCGAAAACCGGTGTGTCCTCGGCAAAATGGATCGCCTCACCTGCCTCACGTCGCACCACAAGCGTGCCGGTGAAGATATAATTGGCCTGAAATTCGAGGGGGTACAGATCGCCGACATAGAAGGAGAAGTCCTCGATTCTGGTGGGAAGAGGTGCAATGGTCGAATAGATGGTTCCAGGGCCGAGTATTTCGCTCCAGGGTCTTGGATCATTATGCCAGCGCCTGAGGTTCTTTCTGACCACCTGCTCATGTTTGTCGGTGATGGCAAAATCGGAGAAGGTGAAGAGAATATCGGGCCGGGCCTGCATAATGGCACGATGCAGTTCGAGTTTGCCGGGCATCCATTCATCATCGGAATCGAGAAACGCAATGAGGTCCTTGGTGGCCAGAGAAACACCATGATTGCGGGCCGCCCCGGCTCCTTTGTTGGGGACCCTGATATATTTGATGGCAGCCTGAAACGGCTGAAGAACTTCTGCGGTGTTGTCGGTCGAGCCGTCATCGATAACAATGATTTCATCATCGCTGCCAATCTGTCCAAGCACCGATTTCAACGCTCTGACAATCAAAGGGGCGCGATTATAGGTGGGAATAATGACAGAGACGCTCAGTCTTGAGGCCATTTTCATTTGTTCTTTTCGCGGCGGATGCGGTGGTAGAGGTTGTAGAGGATGGGTATTTTCCGCGCCACCCGATGTAATCTCCGGGGGAGCATGCCGAAAATGAAAGGGAGGGTTCGTTTGGGATAGAGATAGAGGTTATAGTATGACCGTCGGCACGTATTCCAGTTATTATGCCAGGGTTCATCAGAGAGGCAGTCGATCAGGTCAGTATCATTTCTCTCAAACGCCCTCTGGAGGTTTTTATTAAAGAGATAATTACCGGGTGCGCCCTGGGCGTAGGTTTCATCATAGCCGATTTTGGTAAGGACCAAGGTCCGGCCGAACCTGACGGCGAAATGCCCGGCGATGGCTTTATCACCGGAGCGAAGGAAATGATACTCGAGCCATCCCAGTTCGCGCAATTTTCTATCAAGAGCTTCATAGAATGCCTTAAGCGAAACAGATTGCTTTATGGAAGTACCCGCCTGGCCTTTCCAGCCGGAGGCCTCGATATCAAGAAAAGTGGTCAGATGCTGACATTTGATTTCGCAGCCGCTATGAAAATCTGTCACCAGATCAGGTAGTTGTTCTATTTTTTTGCTGTTCTTTTTCAAATTGCGGCGGAAATTGTGCGAAAGGCTGTCGAGATAATTCTCATAGGTACCATCGATGCGGACATAATTGCCGAATCCGGCCGCCTCGCGAACTGCAAAGAAATGCTCGGCTATTCGGCCAAGAGAAGTCAGAGTGGCAGATTTCTCGGGGAGGCGGCTGAACTCAAGACTCTGGAAAGAGGGGAAAGCTTTTCTGAGAGCGAAAAGCAGGTACCCAAAGGCTTTCTCGGGTTCCGATTCACTCAGGGCGGCATCAACCGATACGGTGTCGTAATTGCCGGGCATCCGCAGGCGGGGGGATCTGGTTCCCCAGATCGGGTGCGGGACAATCAAGAGGGGAAGAACGCCGAGCAGTTTATCACCCCGGTAGGCCATCAGGCAGAGCCATTTTTCCCGTGGGCGCAACTGGTGCTCGAAATATGAGGCGACCCAGGCATGGGATACCATCGGCAGCGCGGCAGTCATGCTCAGGGCCAGTTTGTTCCAGGCGTCGGCATGCGATTCCAGGGCGGATAAATCGCTGACCGCGATGATTTTTACGCCGTCATCAAGCATCAATTCCGATTGCGGTTCGTTGGGGAAAGCCGGGCGCGATTTATCCGAAGCAGTCAATCTATAATACTCCGCGGGTCAAATCTGTTGTTCCAGAAGTCCAAGTACAATATATCGGCAGAAATCGGCATCATTAGCATCTGTGGCCTCGCCATGCGGCGGGCCGGTCGTCTATCTCAACAATTAAGGTGGACCATTAACTGCCACAATTTGAGGCATTCTTTGTTTCTTGTCAATCTTTATACGCGGTTTGCGGATTATTATTCAATTTTACGTTTGATGCTTCCGAGCCCCGAATTTGTCTTTGAGAGAGGCACCCAGTTCAACTCTTGAGAAAAGAGGAATGGTGTTCCGAGCTGAAACTGCCTGGCAGAAATTTTGCCAATAAAAAAAGCTGGGGAACAGGGAATCGAACCCCGATTCCGTGGTCCAGAGCCACGTGCCCTACCGTTGGACCATTCCCCAGGCTTTTATTCACCGGATAGAATCTATATCGGTATAGATTCTATTAAATTTCACCCAATATATACGGCTGAAAAGGATTGTCAAGAAGATATCAAGATATTTGCAGTAGTGTTATTCTGGCAGGGGTCCCAAAATGTGCTGGACGGGTTTCGCCAAAGAGAAGACTATTTTTTGTGCAAAACAACGACCACCACTTTTCCCTTTACCTTGATATGGGCGTGCCGGCCGGAAAATTGATTGCGAAGCGAGAGCGAATCGCCGATCCGAAGCGGTCTTTTCGGTGGCGGGTAGACCAGCCCGGTGAAGTCAACAATGGGGCCGGCTGAGAGAGGAATTATTGACAGAAAATCCCCCTTATTGCCTGCAAAATCTCCCTGGCCGTTTTCAATCATGGCGGCTTCGTATCCCGGTCCCACCAGACGTGCCTTGACTTTTCTTTTATAATCACGATTGAATTTATTGACCAGTTCCAGGAGGAATAAATTCCCAAGGGTATGATCGATTTCGGAACTGCTGACACCACCGAATATTTCTATTTCGCCGGCACCGCGTTCGAGGGCCAATTCCAGGGCGAGATGGCTATCGGTTTTATCCTTTGCAGTTGGGAAGACAATCACTTCTGTCTGGGCGAGATATTTTTTCGACAGGGGAGGGGCAGAGTCAAAATCGCCGATGATAATATCGGGAAGGGCCTTGTTTTTCAAGAAGAATCTGACGCCGCCATCGACGGCAACGGTGACGCCGCTTTTGATTTTTCTCCGATAAAACAAGAAATCCTTGGGAGGATATTTGTAATTAAGAAAAAGGAAGTATCTATTCGGTTTGAGCATATAGTACCTCTTTAATTCATTTTTCCTCTGGCGGCGATTTTGAATTTTCTGATTGCTTTCTTGCCGTCGACCAGATAAGCCTCATCAAAGAGATTCATGACCGCACAGGCGTGGTTGGGGATGATTCTAATTTTCTGCCCCAGCTTGTACCTTCGCGCGGGAGTATCGATAATGCCATGTTCCTCGGATAATCGGGAAATATGATCGCCGGTGCTTACGATAAGGCCGTATCCTTTCAGGATTTCGCGGCCATGAGCGCCCTTATCGAGGGCCAGGGCTTTGCTTCCAGCATCGATGACAACCCGATTCCCCTCATGCACACTGATAACGGTGGTCAGGACAGTCAGGGCGCAGCGGCTGACAGGCACTGTACCAAGGGAAACCTGTGTCATGTCATTAAAAATGTAATTTCCGACACGAAGCTCGGTGATTCCCTTTACTTTCAAGCAATAACGTGCGGTCGGAGTCGATCCGACGCTCAGTACTTTCATTTCATATCCGTCTGTCTGGAGTTTCCGCGCATAATCCACCAGGAGTTTTCCTTCGGAACGGCCGATCGCTTGCACCTCTTTTCGATTACCGGCACCATAGGCGTGCCCGGCATGAGTCATCAGACCGAGAACATTTAGACCCTTAAGTCTTTCGGCCGCTTTAAGCAATCGAGTGATTTCTTCCAATGAATCAGAACCACATCTGTTTAAACCGGAATTGACTTTGATCAGAACACCGATTGGATTTCGTTCGCGCATAAAAGCGGCGGAAATCTCCCGGGCATTTTCAATCGAATCAATGGCGACCGATAGGCGGCATATCCGATTAAGTTTAACCAATCTTCGGATCTTATCTTTGCCGACGATGATATTGGCGATCTGAATATCTTTGATGCCGGCCCCGGCCATGATTTCGGCTTCCCCCAGCTTGGCCACCGCAATCCCGACAGCGCCCTGTTTTAACTGCGTCTGGGCCAGTTCCGGTATTTTATGAGTCTTAATATGGACTCGAAGATTTATGTTATTTCTTGTTGCCAGAGATTGCATGTCGGCCAGATTTCTTTCGAGAATCGCGCGTTCAATCACAATCGCCGGGGTGCTGATATCGTTTATGAATTGAGGCATGAATTAAAGATATGCAAAGTATCGGCTTTATCAAGGAAATATCATCTGGTGATAGTGGCACCGACCAGAGAGAGGGCCAAAAAAATCAGGATGGCGGCCAGAAGCCACGGTATTCCCAGAAAGGGGAGAAAAATGGTTATGGGAAGAAGGGCGCCGAGAGCGGAGCCGACCAATTCCAGGGCATAGCCGGTGCCCCGATTGCTTTCGGAACGTCCAAAATAATAACGGGCCGTGGCGGCAACGAAGAGAGAGCCGGTGATCACAGCCACCGTAAAGAGAAAGAGAAGATGATATAATAATAGCGCCCGCGGCGGAACACTCCGGTAAGTGGAAGAAAAGAATAATACCGCGGCAATGAAGAGAATCAGGGCGGGGAACTCCAGGTGTTCTTTATTGGCCCGGACCGAGAAATAAGTCCCCAGAGCCAGACCGAGCATGAAGGCGCCAATCAGCGCCCCTATCTGAGAGTATAAAGAACCGGCGGAGGACTGAAAAACATAGAAGGAGATCAATTCCAGCGAAAGCGATGCAAGTCCGGCCGCAAAGTACAAAAAGAGCCCGAATTCCCTCCGGCGGCGCTTTCGGAAAATCAGAGTCAGGAAGAAGACGATTATCATTAACGGGACAGCAAGTGTCCATGGCTGCCGGTAAAGGGCAGGAATGATAGTCTTATCAAGGTTGTCGATTTTGGAACGATATATCGCCTGATTGTAAACCAGCACCGGTTTTTCTTGAGAATTTACTTGCGATGAAGAATTAAGGGCATCATGGAGCCGCGATACTTTGAGCGATTCAAAACGATCGGGGAGATAATCCTGATTCAGGAATCGCGGGGCATAGCCAAGAGCGCTGAAGCGCTGAAGAATGGTATCGACCGGAACCTCAAAGAGGGCGCTGTCCGAAGCAAAAAACAGGGTCAAATCGCCCGGCCAGGAGGCAACGTGAGTGAATGAGGATTTAAGAGTATTATAAATAATGGAAAGAAGTTTTCCCTTCTCCTGCGAAATATTCCGATCGGTATCATAGTGCGAGGGGAAGAAAATAATACCTCCGGGGGCAAGGAATCGCCGGGCAGCATTAAGAAACCGCGCCGTAAGATAGCGGCTGCTTCGATAACTATCCGGCTCGCCGATGTTCATGATTATCAGGTCATACTTGATTAGAGGCGAGGCCAGAGTGAAGTAGGCCAGTGGGTCATCATTGATCTGGACAGATTGCCCGGCCTTTGACATTATTTTTTCCACAGCATCAGTCAGCGACCCGCGGGCGTCTATGGCGGTGATTTTGATTTCCGGGAGGCTATCGGCCAGTTGCATGATACCGAATTCAATGCGACCGATATGGAGAATATTCTTTATATCGGGGCGGTAAGCCAATGGCGGCAGAAGGAGATTCTCCGCTGTCAGCAGATCCGGATAGGCGGCTTCGATACTGTTATCGGTCACCAATGTCAGTGTACTGTCTTTCGAGAGTATTACCTGATGTCCATAATGGGTATCAAGCGATGACTCGACCTGGTATGGTCGGTATTTGAAATTATCAATATATCGATCCAGATAAGGAGTATAGGATTTTATCAGGGCTACAAGGGCCATGGCGACAATGACCGGCATGACCGTCCTTTTATGCGAAAGATCAGAAAAGAGGATGAGGATAACCACCAAGCTCAAGACCAGAGCCATGGCCAGAGTTGAAAGGTATGAGCCGACCAAGAGCGTGAAGAGTCCGCCGCCGACAAAAGCACCGATCCCCTCCCAGAGATAGACCTGTACTATGGAAAGCGCCGGGCGGTACCCCTCTCTGGTAATAGCCGAAAACAAGGCGCCGGAAATAAGGCCGACCGGAGACATGAAAAAAATGGAAATAGCCGCAGCGGTGCTGAAGGGAGTTATCTCGCCGATGAGATGACCGGTCATGAGGGTCGAAAGACGCACGATAACAAGCATCACCGGCAGGGCTATGGCGCCGGCGACAAAGAGGACACCGGTTTTGACCGATAGGCGCGATTTCCCCGCCAGATAGGCCCCCGATGCAACCGAGAGTAACCAGCCGAAGAGGGCGGTGCCGAGGAATAATTCATCACCGTGCAACGATGAGACCAGTTCCCGCAGAAGCAGTACCTGTCCCCCGATCGAATAGAATCCAAGTAAAAATGCCTTACGATTCATTTAGAATAGTCCCGGTATGTTCCTCTGGCAATTATAGCACCGGTTCCCCTTAATATTATTTTGATATATCCTGTAACCTTTTCGCTCTATCAGAATCTTGCCGCACTGGGGACAGTAGGTCGATTCGGCCGGATGGCCGGGGAGGTTGCCGAGATAAACATATTCCAATCCGGTTTCGCGGCAGATTTGATAAGCGGTTTCCAGCGTTTTCTGCGGTGTCGGCGGGAGATTTTTCAGCAGATACTGGGGATAGAAACGGGAGAAATGAAGCGGGGTGTCGGTTCCCAGATTAGTTTTTACCCAGCCGGCCAATTCCCGAAACTCCTCGGGTGTGTCATTCAAAGTAGGTACAATCAGATAAACCAGTTCCAGCCAGGTGCCCGATTTCTTTATCTGGATAATTCTATCCAGAACCGGTTTTAGTTCGCCGCCAACGATATTCTTGTAGTAATCCTCCCGAATTGATTTCAGGTCAACCTTGACCGCATTGAGGACGGGAAGAAGATTTTTGAGGGGTTCTGTTTCCATATATCCGTTGCTGATCATAACCGAACGGATAGAATTACTGCGTCCCAGTTCGGCGATATCATACATATATTCATAAAAGATGGTTGGCTCGGAATAAGTATAGGCGATGGTGGGCAGATTCTGATTCCGACAGATAGCTATTACCTCTTTTGGCGGCAGGTCGACATTATCGGTCTGCTCCGGACGCGATTGCGATATATCCCAATTCTGGCAAAATTTGCAGTTGACATTGCATCCCGCGGTGGCCAGTGAGAAGGCGGTCGTGCCGGGATAGAAGTGAAACAGCGGTTTTTTTTCGATGGGGTCGATATTCATCGAACAGGCGAGGCCGTAAACAAGGGTATGGTACACGTTGGCGCGATTTTCCCGAGTGCCGCAGTATCCCCGCTCCAGGTCGGTCACCCGGCAATGGCGCGGGCAGATGCCGCATTCGACGCCTCCTTCGGGCAATTTCTTGTAGTAACGAGCCTCGACCGAAGAGAGATTCTTGGTGAGGCTGTATGCTTCGGCACTTTTCAATCCGCCCAGAATTTCCGGGAAAAAATCGCTTTGAAGCATGGCGGACGCCAGAAAACTGCATCCGAGGCAGCGCAGGAAGAATCTTCGTTCCATCAGAACATTTCTCCCGGTCGTTCGCCGCCGCCGGCATCCTTTACTATAACTTTCAAATCAATTTTACTCAGGTCGGCTGTACCCAAACCGATCGACTCGGCGGTTTTGAGAAATTTGGCCGGTCGTCCGGCTTTTTCCAGAGAAGGGAGGGCGTTCTGCTGACGGCAATGCTCCAGAATTTCCAGAGCCACCCGGTCGGCGGCAACCGGATTGTCGGAGAGAATAAGGCCGTTATAGCGGGCCAGGTAGCGGCTGTCGAACCCCGGTCCGCCGTTATACTGCACCCGGACGGCATCGATAATGCTGAGGCGGTTTTTGGCCTTCAGCGGTTCTAAGTTGGAAACATGGGCGACAAAGGGGTCGCAATTGGTGTCATGATATTTATTGGGGTTGTTGATGGCTCCATACATATTTTTCATTCCGGAAGACAGACCGGCGATGGAATGATCTTTAAGAACGGGGAGATTGATATTGTGATCGACAGTTTCGGTCAATATCCGGCTGACCAGTGAATTGACCGGCCCGGAGCTATAAAAATCGCGGCTGTATCCATAGCCGTCGGTATCGGTTCCCAGGCACTTTCGTCCGGCGGCCGAGGTGTTGAGAGCATATCCGGCCGATTCCAGTTCCTGATTGGTGCGCTCCCAGATGATAATTTTATTTTCCGAGATGCCGGTCTGGATCAATAGTTCCACGAGAGCATCGGCCAGCGGCACCGGCGTGGAGTTGAATTTTCTGGCCAGGCAGCTGACTTTGAGACCGATTGTCCCGCCCGGCAGGAATTTGGATACCGATGATTTTATATCGTTCAGACCGGCCAGCGCTTTGAACCCGGACTCCAGAAGCCCCCGATATTCATCTTTGCTGAGATGCCTGCCGGAATCGCCGCCCGAAGCCTTTGCAATCACAACTCTAATCATACAAAGCATATACAATCAATTAGGTCAAAACTGTCAACACTTTTTTCCTTGACCGGGTGTATAAAGAATAGTATTCTGAAATTGAAAATGAGTATGAAAAAATTTCTGTTTTTTATCAGTATCCTGACCCTCTTCATAAATCTCAGTCCGGCCGTATCCTACGGGGCGATCAGGGAGCCGGCTGTGGCGGGGAAATTCTACCCATCGGACCCGACGGAATTAAAAGCTATGGTTTCGGGTCACTTGAACGCAGCCAAGGATATCCCGGCCATTGACGGTCAAATTATCGCCATGATTGTTCCTCATGCGGGGCTTGTCTATTCCGGCTACGTTGCGGCTTATGCTTATAAGCTGCTGGAAAACTCCCCCATCAACCGCGTGATTTTATGCGGCCCGAGCCATCAATATGGATTTCAGGGGATTTCGGTCTACGGCCCGGGGGTAGTATGGAAAACGCCATTGGGAAACGTCTCCTGTGACGATTCGCTCTGCAATGTGCTTCTGAAACACGACCGGGGGATTGATACTATAGCGGCGGCGTATTCTCGTGAGCATTGCCTCGAGGTGCAGTTGCCGTATCTTCAAACGGTTCTCAAGGATTTTAAAATAGTTCCGCTGATAATGGGCAATCCCGATGATAATGCGGTCAAGCTGATGACCGACGCCCTGGAACTTATGCCTTCGGATGCCCGCACGATAATGATTGCCTCGACCGACTGGCAGCATTACCGTCCGGCCTCGGCCGGCGGCAAGATGGACTCGCTGGGAATGGATTGCCTGCTGAATCTTGATGCGGACCGGTTACTGCAGTATCTGCGTAATGGGAAAACTGAGCTTTGCGGCGGGGGAGCTGCTGTCGCCGTGATAAAGGCGGCTGTGGCAAAAGGAGCCAACCGGGTCAAAATCCTGAAATATCGCGATTCAGGAGATGTTACCGGCGATAAGAGCAGCGTGGTGGGATATGTCGCGGCGGTTTTGTATAAAGAGTCGGACATCAAAGATAAAAAACCGGTGAAAAATTCTATGACTACATCCAATGATAAAGAGCTGGCGGCCAAATTCAATCTCGATGAACCGGGCAAGAAAAGACTTCTGCAGATTGCCCGGGAATCTCTGACGAGTTATATCAAAGACAACAAAATCCCGGAATTTGAGGTGCCGGAAAATCTTCAGAAGTTCGGGGCCGCTTTTGTAACGCTTGAGGAGAATGGAATGCTTCGGGGCTGTATCGGCCATACCACGGCCACCGAGCCGCTTTATAAGACAGTCTCGATCTGTGCGGTGCAGGCGGCGGTTTCGGATCCGCGTTTCCCGCCGGTCAGGGCCGACGAGATAGATCGGCTGCATATTGAGATTTCGGTGCTGACTCCGATGGAAAAAATCGGCTCCTTCAATGAGATAAAAGTCGGCCGGGACGGATTGATGATCTTCATAGGAACCCAGCGCGGTTTGCTTCTTCCCCAGGTAGCCGTTGAATATGGTTGGAGCGTAACCGAATTTTTGGAACAGACTTGTGTTAAGGCCGGACTTGACCGGCAGGCCTACAAATCACCTGACGCCGTTGTTTATCGATTCCAAGCCGTGATTTTTGGCGAGTAGCCTGCGGATATTGACTTTGCCGAGATTATAGGCTAATATATTTGTTTATATTTAAGCGGAGGAACGACCGTTGATTTATGGAGTTATACTCGCAGGAGGGAAAGGAGAGCGATTCTGGCCTCTTTCCCGGGCTGGCCGGCCCAAACAGCTTCTGCGTTTGATTTCCGATAAAACGATGCTTCAGGAGACCCTGGACAGGATTCTCCCTTTGATACCGAAAGAGAGAATCTATGTGGTCACCTCAGAGAATATGGTTCAACCTATCCTGGAGGAGATTTCGGACCTTGGAGCGGAGAATATGATTTCCGAGCCAAGGGGAAGAAACACCTGTCTGGCCATTGGGCTGGCGGCCGAGCATCTGAAACGGCTCGATCCGAAGGCAGTTATGGTCGTTCTATCGGCGGACCATATTATCCGGCCGGCGGCCAAGCTCCTTGATATAATTCGGGCCGGCGCCGAAATCGCCTCGCAAGAGGATTGCCTGATTACGATCGGTATTGAGCCGACCAGGGCGGAGACCAGCTATGGATATATCAAGCTGGCCGGAATGTACAAGGCAATAAATGGACTTTCTGTCTATCAGGTTGATTCTTTTACGGAAAAACCGAAACCGACCGTGGCGCAGCAGTACTACTATGGGCGGCAGCACCTATGGAACTCCGGCATGTTTATCTGGTCGGTGGAATCGGTGCTCGAATCGATTCACCAATGCCAGCCGGAGATGGGGAGTCTTTTGAGCAAATATGCCGCCGGAATAGGTTCGGCATCGGAGACGAGTCTCCGGAGTGAGCTGTATGAGAAGAGCGAGCCGATTTCGATCGATTTTGCCGTGCTTGAAAACGCGGCCAACGTGCTGACCATAAAGGCCGACCTGATCTGGGATGATGTAGGTTCCTGGAATGCTCTGGAGCGCTACAAGGAACGGGATCAGGAAAACAACGTTGTCGTTGGAGACGCTCATATCGCCGATTCTTACGAGACCACTGTTTACAATGAGACGGATGGTATTATCGTCGCCCTGGGCGTATCCGACCTGGTAATTGTCAAGACCAATGATATTGTTCTGGTGGCGCATAAAACAAAGGCCGATGAGGTAAAGCGAGTTCTCGCGGAATTCAGCAAAGATGAATCTCTCAAGAAATATCTATAGAACGGTGGCAGGCCCGGCACTGCTGGCATCATTCCTTTTGGGGATCTTTTCCGGCTGCAGCGGGACATTCCATCGGCCGGCCGAGAAGGAAATATCACGCCAATCGCTGCCGGCCTCATTTCCTTATCCGCTCAGTCTGGATGGCGACACTTTGAATATTCCAGCCCACTATCCACTTTTCGCAGGAGATGACACCACTTTCGGGCGGGAATATGCATTGGTTGATCGGTCGGGCTCGCGGTCTGGAATCAGGGCTGACTCATATGAATCATATCGGATTCAGCTTTATACGTCCAAGTTGTACGGCCCGGCCGCGAAGGAATTGAATATTGCCCGGGAAGTATTCTATCAGAAGGTTTGGATGGATTACGAAGTGCCATATTATAAAGTCAGGGTGGGGGATTTTTCGAGCCGGGATGAGGCCGAGAAATATCTTTCGACCGTCAGGGATGCCGGTTATGAATCGGCCTGGGTGGTCAGAGTAAATGTAAATATAAAGACGCTGGATGAACCCGGTGCGGCCGAGCCGCCGATGACCGATTCCGCCGCCGGCGCCAAACCCGGCACAGAGCCGACAGATGATTCCACCTTATATCCGGGAAATTGATCCCCTTCATCCGGACAGGAGCCTGATTATATTGACGGCCGAAATACTGAAAAAAGGATGTCTGGTGGTAGCACCGACCGAGACAAGGTACGGTCTGATAGCACGGACTGATGATATTCGCGCCATGGCGCGGTTGTATGATTTGAAAAAGAGAGATAAGACCGTGCCGACGGCGGTCTTTGTCCGCTCACGAAAGGAAATTGGAATAATCGGTGAGGAGAATGATTTCTCGCGGAAGCTGGCCGATTGTTTTCTTCCGGGCCCGCTTACCTTGGTGCTGAAAGCCTGCTCGGCGGAGCGCCCGCCGGTTGTGGTAGAAGGGAAAGTGGGAATTCGGTACTCCTCTTCGCCGGTAATTAAAAATATACTGGAGCAGGTTGACGGTAATTTGAGCGCCACGAGCGCCAATCTTTCGGGAAAAGCGGAGCCGCAGACGGTGCTGGAAATCGCGGCTCTGTTTGGCGGGGAGGTTGCGCTATATCTTGATGCCGGCCCGTTGAGATCGCCGGTCTCAACAGTTGTGGATTGCTCATCCGGCAAGGCATACCGCATTCTTCGAAGCGGAGCCATACCGGCCGAGGAAATCTCAAAATCGCTGGAAAGGAACTGATGGGCGATAAATTCCGAGTAATGTTCGTGTGCACGGGAAACACCTGTCGCTCCCCGATGGCTGAAGGGGGGTTGCGCCGGTTATTGGAAAATCAGAAGGTGTCCGGCATAGAGGTCTTTTCCTGCGGTACTGCGGCGGCTTCCGGCTTTCCGGCCACAGTCTATGCTATCGAAGCCTGCCGTATCTGGGATGCCGATATCAGCCGTCATCGCTCGCATCCGCTGATCCCGGAATTGATAGAGCCGGCCGATCTCATTATCTGTATGACATCGTCGCATTGCTATGAAGTTATTCGACAGGCGCCCGAAGCGCGCGAGAGGACCTTCCTCCTCAAGAATTATCCCGAACCGGGCTGCGAAGGGGAAGGGGTGGCCGATCCCATCGGCGGCTCGCTTGATATGTACAACCAGACTTTTATTGAGATCGGGGAGGAATTGGGGAGAATCCTGCCCTTGATAATTGAAGCCGCTTGCAGGAAGGCTGAATCAGAGAGCTGATTATGAAAAGGAAGATTTATCTGATAACGGCCTTTTTGTCGGCGGTGATTGCAACCGGATATTTATTGCATCTGGCACTCAGTCCGGCCTCGGCCCAATCCACCAAACCGGCGACGCCCGATGACCCGGGACTTGATAGGTACATAGAAAATGTTGCTTTCGGCCCGGGCGAAAAACTCACTTTCGATATCGGCTACGGTTTCATAAATGCCGGGTCGGCGATAATGGAAGTCGGCGACCTGATTGAATACAACGGGCGCCCCTGCTACCTGACGATTTCCACCGCCAATTCGAACAAGTTTTTTTCTTCGTTTTACCGGGTAGAGGATAAAGTCACGTCAATTGTCGATGCCGTGGGGTTGTATTCCTGGCGTTTTGAAAAGAAACTCAGTGAAGGCAGTTACCGTGCGGAATTATCATATACTTTCGATCAGGCCGCGCATAAAGCTTTCTTTGGAAAAGACACCGTTGACGTGGCCCCTTTTGTGCAGGATGCTCTTTCGGTGTTGTACTTCGTTCGCGCGCAGGAACTCAAAGTCGGGAAATCGCTATTTATCGATAATTTTACCGACGGCAAGAAATACCCGATGGAGGTGAAAGTGCATCGGAAGGAAACGATCAAGGTGAAAGCGGGAAAATTCGACTGTATCGTGGTGGAACCTCTGCTGCTTACCTCCGGCATTTTCAAGCATGAGGGAAAACTGACGGTCTGGCTGACCGACGACCGCCTCAAGCTGCCGGTTCTGATGAAATCGAAAGTACTGGTCGGCTCCATCTCAGCGGAACTGACGGAATACAAGCTGGGAGAAATTCTGGACTTTTAGAGAAGATATGGGTCGTTTTAAGGAAGTTGATTTAGGCCGGGTGAAGACAATTCCACTGAGTCGGCGTGCAAGTAAGGCCAGGGTGGATCATTTTGGGTATCCCTTTGGCGACAGTTCCGCGGCCGCTTTTTTTGCCAGCCTGCCCCGGTTTCTAAAAGCCTCGGAGTTGCTTGAATTTTTTGAAAGAGCCGCCAGAGCCAGGTGCAAAGGTTATCCGTTTCATTTTCTCATGGGGGCGCATGTCATCAAGGTCGGTCTGGCACCGATCATTATTGATTTGGTCAAGAATCATATTGTGACCGGGCTCTCTCTTAATTCGGCGGGTTTGATTCATGATCTGGAGGTGGCTTTTGCCGGTCAGACCTCCGAGGATGTAGCGGCCGGGCTTGCGGACGGTACTTTCGGTATGGCCGAGGAAACAGCCGGGCGCTTTGGCGAGGTCGTTCGGCTGGCTGAAAAAGAATCACTAGGTCTGGGAGAAGCGGCGGGTCAATATATTAATAAAAAGAAGGCGCGGTACAGGGATTTCTCGCTGCTGGCTGCGGCGGATAAATTAAGTGTTCCGGCCACGGTGCATGTTGTGGTCGGGACCGACATCGTTAATCAGCATCCGGTCTATCGGGCCGGGCCGACCGCCGAGGCGTCGTATCGGGATTTCAAGATATTGGCCAATCTTATGATTGACGCCGACAGAGGCGGCGTAGTGGCCAATATCGGGTCGGCGGTCGTGCTGCCGGAAATATTTCTGAAAGCGCTCACCGTGGCGCGCAATTTGAAAAAGCAGAAAAGCAATCTGACCACCGCCAATTTTGATATGATTGCGCACTATCGCCCCATGATGAATGTCGTCACCCGTCCCACGGCCCATGGCGGTGCGGGGTACAATTTTATCGGACATCACGAAATAATGATTCCCCTGCTGGCCTGGGGATTGAAAGCATATGTCACCAAGATTAAATAAGTAAGCGGAGTAGTTTAGATGATAAGACTGGTTGAGTGTGTTCCCAACTTCTCGGAGGGAAGAAGGAAAGAGGTTTTAGACCAAATTATAAACGAGATAACTTCGGTGCCGACGGTGGTATTGCTGGACAGGGAGATGGATGCCGACCACAACCGTGCGGTCGTGACCTTTGTCTGTCCTCCGGAGGACGCGGTGGAGGCCTGTTTTCGGGGGATAAAGAAAGCGGCGGAGCTTATTGATATGCGGACTCATCATGGTGAGCATCCTCGCATGGGGGCCACCGATGTTTGTCCGTTTATTCCCATTTCCGATTTTACCGAGGCAGAGACCATTGAACTGGCGCACCAACTCGGCAAGAGGGTGGGCGAGGAACTTCAGATTCCGGTTTATCTTTATGAATCGGCGGCAACCCGTCCCGACCGCCAGAACCTGGCTGAGGTTCGTAAGGGAGAATATGAAGGGATCAGGGATGAAATTGAGACCAATCCCGATCGTAAACCCGATTATGGCCCGGCCAAAATGAATCTTGCGGCCGGGGCGACAGCCATCGGGGTCAGGTTTCCGCTGGTTGCCTTCAATGTTTATCTGGATACCGACAAGGTTTCTATCGCCCGGAAGATTGCCAATGCCGTTCGCTTCGCCAAGGGGGGGTATCGGTTCGTCAAGGCCATGGGTTTTTCCATAAAGGAACGAAATCTTGCTCAGGTTTCGATGAATCTGGTGAATTACCCTCAGACGCCGATTTTCCGGATTTTTGAGACCATCAAATCGGAAGCGGCCCGATATGGTGTTAATGTGCTCTCCTCGGAAATCGTCGGCCTGGTGCCGCAGCAAGCGCTGCTTGATGTGGCCGATTTCTATCTGCGTCTGGAGAATTTTACACCCAATCAGGTTCTTGAGGAAAAAATGCGTCGTTCGGGAGTCGGCGGGCAGACCTCAACATCCAAGTTCTATGATGAAGTGGCATCGAAAACTCCCACACCCGGCGGCGGCTCGGTGGCTGCCTCGGCGGGCGCTCTGGCCGCTGCACTTGATTCGATGGTTTGCCGTCTTACCATTGGTAAGAAGAAATATGCCGAGGTGGAAAAGGATTTGACCATAATCAGAGATAAATCGGAAGCGTTGCGGGCTGAACTGACAGAGATGATCAAAAAAGATGGTGAGGCATTCGACAAAGTGATGGCCGCTCGTAGACTGCCCAAGGATACGGAAGAGGAAATCAGGAAGCGGGATCAAGAGATAATTGCGGCCACAAAGGAGGCTGCGCTGGTACCGTTGCAAACCGCCGGGATGGCGCTGGCGGTCATGGAATTGACCAGAGATATAGCGGAGAAGGGGAATGTCAATTCGATTTCCGACGCCGGGGTGGCGGCTCTGATGGCCAAGGCCGCCCTCGAAGGCGCCGTTTATAATGTAAAAATCAACATTGGTTCTCTGGAAGAAGAGGGATTTGGAACGAAGATTCGGCGTGAAATTACCGAACTTCAGGCCAAAAGCGGTGTTTTGGCGGATGAGATAAAGAAAATTGTGGAAAGCAAATTATAGATGCCCAACCGGATTGACCTTCATATTCATACTTTTTTTTCCGACGGGCTGGCCTCACCCAAAGAAGTGCTCGAAATGGTTCGTCAGGAAAAGCTTGAGGCGTTTGCCATTTGTGACCATGATAATCTGAGCGGCTTTTTCGAGATGCGGAAGCTCCTGACGGACGGCGATCCCGAGCTAATTGCCGGCGTGGAATTATCGGCCGGAGGAGATAATGAGGATCTTCATATACTGGGTTACGGTTTTGACCCCGAATCCGATGTACTGAAAAATGCCCTTGAGGAGTTCCGACTGAGAAGGGACCACCGGGGGAAAAAGATGCTGGCCAAGCTGAAAGAAATGAGGATCGATATTCCCTATGAGACGGTGATGGAATTTGCCGGACGATCTGCAATCGGTCGCCCGCATATTGCCGATGCCATGCTGAAGATCGGCGCGGTCAGGAGTTATGAATCGGCTTTTCTGAAATTTATCGGGAATAAAGGGCCGGCATATGTGGCCAAGCAAAACCTGGCACCCGGTGAAGCGATTGATTTGATTCACAGATCGGGCGGTCTGGCATTTCTGGCCCATCCGGGTGTCAACAATGCTGCCCGCCATATCGATGAACTTCTGACGCTGGGTCTTGATGGTATCGAAGTGTACCATCCCCAGCATAACCGGAGCCAGTGCAAGACATATATGAAGATGGCCGAGTCGAAGGGCCTTCTGGCTGTCGGCGGCTCGGATTATCATGGTCGCGAGGGGACTCAGGGTGCGATCGGCTATCAGGATGTCCCGGTGGCATTACTTGAGGCGTTGAAAACAAAGCTTGCTTTAATTAATAGAGGTTAAATTTGGAAAAGAGAATATTCCTTTTGGTAGTTTTTCTGCTTCTGCTCACGGGAGCATCATATGGGGCCGCTCTTTCGGAGCAATATCAGCAGGATTTGATCGATCAATTGAATTTCGTGCGCGGTGTTGGGCCTCATCCCGCTTCGATGGACAGCGTCGGCGCTCTGCCTCATTGCGGCACGACAATCGGCTTTCAGCTCTTCATCAATCGCGAGAATTTTACCGGGCAGAATAAGATTGCCGCGGCACAGGCCGTCGCTCGGCCGATATTACCCGATTCCCTGGCGTCACCGGCCTCTCATTTTCTGATTCACTATGACCACACCAATGTCTACCAGCCCGGCATTGATACGATCGGCGGGGGAGACGGGGTCCCCGATTTCATAAATAAAGTGGCCGATATTGCCGATTCCGTTTGGTGGTTTGAGATAACCCATCTCGGCTACCCGGCGCCCCCGAAAGATAATGGGTATCCCTCAGGCGGCGATTCGCTCTACGATATCTATATCAGGGATCTCGGCACCAAGTACTATGGACAGACTCAGGGAGACGAGGGGGTCGATAATCAGCGGGCGACCTCTTTTATGGAAATAGACAATGATTATAATTTTTTCCCGTACAGCAATCGCCCTCTCGATGCCGTGCGGGTTACCGTGGCCCATGAATATTTTCACGCCGTTCATTTCGGTATGGATTATACCGAGTATGATGGCACCACTCTGGAACCGCGACTCTATTGGTGGGAGATGTCTGCCACCTGGATGGAAGAGATGGCCTATGACGGAATTAATGACTACTATGATTATCTCCCCGTCTTTTTCGATTATCCCTGGGTGTCGTTGCAGGATTTCACAATGTCTTATCCGTTGCAGTTGCACCCGTATGGTGCGGCCGTTTTTCCCATATTTCTGACCGAAAAGTGGGACACGGTAATAGTCAAAAATATCTGGCAGAAGTGCCGCGATTACGGTGTCGGGCCGCAGTTTCTGCGGGCGGCGGACGATGCCATTTACGACATATCAGGCAACAGCTATCGTTTGCGGGATGCCATGCAGGAATTTTCCATCTGGAACCTTTTTACCGGTTCCCGCGCTTCGCGGGCGCCGGCCGGATATAAATACTCGGAGGCTTCCAATTATCCGGTGATACCGGATTCGGCCTTCTTTATTCGCGATCATTATCCGGACACGATGATATATGGTTCGCCGCGCGCTGATTCGACCTGGCAAGCGCACGTCCCCCAGAATGTTGCGTCTAATTACCTTGAATTAAGGGCCATATCTCTGATTCCTGATACAATGGTTTTCCGTTTTGCCGGCGATAACTCTGCGGATAAATACTGGAATCTTTCCTTTGTCGGCTTTCCGATTAATCCCGGGCAGGTGGCGGTTGTCCAGAAACGTGCTCAGGTCGCCGGCGGACTCTTCGATACCATACCGAGTTCGGTCTATGGCAATTGGAATAGAATGTATGTTATTCCGACAGTCACTTCAATTCATCAGGATGCTTATCCGGGTTCAAAGCATTACACCTATATAATATTCGACAGCGCCGCCGCCGATACATCGAAATATCAACTTCTACCCCCATTCCCCAACCCGATGAAAGTGAATTCTTCGGAAGATTTTATTACTTTTCGCGTGCAGCGGCCGGTTCTGCCGACTCAGCAAGCTATCTTCAATATTACTATCTTTGATATCGCTGGAGAAAAAGTGAAGGAACTGACCGCAAATGAAGGATATGAATACCTTCTGGCAGAATGGAAGCTCGACAACGGGAGGGGTGAAAAAGTAGCTCCAGGAGTCTATCTTGCTTTCTGCCGTCTCCATTTCTCCGATGGTACGCCCGAAGTTACAAGAAAGTATAAACTGGCCATTATAAAATGAGCGGACATATGAAAGTGATAACCAGAGTCGCAGTTTTTGCGGCTCTGGTTTTTATTTTTTCCTATGCTTCGGTTTTCCTCTATAATATCAATCCGGCTTTTTTCATCGTTTTTATATCCGGCTTTCTCTGGGGCCCCGGTGCCGGAGTCGGTGTCGGAATCGTCGGATTTTTTCTCTGGTCCAATTTCAATCCGCTCGGGCCGGCGCCAATCCCGCTTCTGATTTCCCAACTGCTGGGGATATCTTTCTCGGCATTGATAGGTGCCGTGGCCGCAAAATTATTCCGTCCTCAAAAAATGAATGCCAAAATCGGGGCGATCATGATTTTCTCGGGACTGTTGACCGGTTTGCTTTACCATGTTGTGGTCGATATTGTCGATGCCTGGCTGTATCAGCCATTCTGGCCCCGTTTGATCGGAGGATTGGTATTTTCATTGATAACCATTGTTTCGAATTGTATTATATTCCCGTTGTTTTATCCGGCGCTGGTCTTTTTGTATGAGAAAGAGAAAAAGTCTGCTTATGACAGAGCTTCTTAGGATACTCGCAGGATGCCTGGTTATCACGGCGCTGCTTCTGCCCTCGGCCGCCGCACAGGAAGGGGATTTTCCTGAGGGTGTCCAGAGTGATAGCTTGAATCATGCGGCTCCCGCCGTGGATTCGGCGAATATCGGGGATACTTTGCTTTCTGCGGAATCTATCGATACCGCCGATTATGAGAAGCGTTTCTATGGTCTCGATGACAGCCTGGCGGCCCGCTTTCTGATTGGGCGTTTTAATCTCCGACAGCAGACGGAACGATCTTTTAAGCATGATGCCGGAGATTTTTTTCGGAGCAGTCCCGCCCACTTCATTATTGAAGACCGGCAGACTCCTTTACGTAAGACCGTTTCGCCATTCGGTCTTCCGGGAAACAGGATAAATGCTATACTGGGCTCCCGGGCGCTGAAGCCTCTGGAGCACCTGCCGGAACCGGACAATCAAATCGACTTTAATGATATTCCCTCCGCTCCGGGAAATGAGATCTATGCGTTTGAAGGCCCGTTGGGACTGGCTTTCGGCGGGGATAATGCACTTTCATCGTTGATTATGGTTCCTCCCCGGGCCGATTCCGGACCGCCGGAGTCGCGTCTGATCGTGGAAAAGGGCGCCTTTGGTTACGCCAACACCAGAGCGGTTATCAGTCAGTATCTGAAAAAGGGACGATCGCTAAAAGCGTCCCTCGAGTATCGTAAAGCGGCGGATGATATTTCGTACGCCAGTGATGATGCCTATCACCAGTGGGGAGAATTGATCTATCCATTAAAGAAAAATATCCGTTTGAATCTGACGGGTCGGCTGTATCGCCGGTCAGGGGGATATGTTATCCGTCCTTATGCCGGGGGAATGGGGCTGAACAGATTTCGTCGTGACCGCGATCTGTCGGCCGGGTTGGAGATATCCCATTCAGCCGGAGAGAAAAGCAGTATCGAATTTCGTCATCAGCGTTCGGAATCAAATGAGGATCGCATCGGGGGGCAATATAAACGCAATCTGGATGTTTTCGATAACCGGCTGGCCCTTTCCCATGATATCAGAGTTGCTGGGTTGGGGATTAAAACGGGAATCGCCATATCGCAGGAGCGGTACTATGACGGTGCGATTCATAATAAACGTCACCGCGGGCTGTTTGATATGAAATTTCTGGCCGGTGACAGCAGTCGGACCTTTCTTTCATACATGAAATTGGAAAGGGTGGGTGGTTTCAATATCACCCCGACCGGCGCGCTGATTTATGCCAGAAATCTTCCGGATCGATATTTTGCGATTTCAGTGGGTTACAGCACCAAATTTCCCCGCCAGTATGAGCTCGACCTTACGCCGCGAATGGATAGGATCGTTGATTCGGACAGCCTCGATTATTTCGAATTGGGAAATTTTTCTCTTAATCCGGAGAAACAGCTTTGCGGTAATCTTACATTGAGCCTGGGAAAGGTCAATTCCGACTTCACTCTGTCACTTGCCGGCGGGAAGATATTCGATGGTATCGACTGGCAGAGAAGCCGGCTTGATTCGGGCGGTTTTGTCCTCAATTCTTTCAGGACCGGGAATGAAGATATAGTTTTTGGGAATATTTCCGCGGTCCAGAGGATAACGTTGGGCAAGAATGTTTTCTGGTCGGGAGGAGCCTCTTATCGATATGTAGAAGTCGATAAAAACTCCACGCCGCCGTACTCGCCCGATTATCAGGGTTTTTCATGCCTGGAGCTCTACTATTACTTGCGGCCTCTGGATATAAATCTATACAGCTACATCGAGGCTGTTTATTCCGGGCCATATTACGGCTTCAATGGAACCAGGCTGGGTGAAAAGCCGGTGGTCAATCTGAAGCTTTCCTTCCAGATCAAGAGATTTCGGTTCTATTATATTTTTCAGGATATCCCCTCGATAGAATATGCATCGCGGGAGAATTACACCATCGAAGGTCGATTCAACTCTTACGGCTTCACCTGGGATTTCAGCGACTGAGCCGGCTTCGTTTTTGCCCTGAGGCAATACCCTCCAATCATCATGGACGCTTTTGGCCGGTCGCACAAGTTTTCTCACTTTAGGGGAACAATTGCCGTTTTTCATTGTATTGAAAGTATTATTTGAAAATAATGACTTTTTAGGTCTACTTAAAGGATGGAATCGGCGGGAGAGCAACTGAAAAGTTGTTTTGGAACTTGAAGAAGAATTTATTATGAATATGGAGGAAGAAATGGTAAAAGTCGGCGAGAAGGTTGCGGATTTCGAACTGGAGGCTTTTCACAATGAGCAGACAGTGAAAATCAGGCTGTCTGATTATCGGGGTAAGTGGGTGGTTATGCTTTTCTACCCGGCCGATTTCACTTTTATTTGTCCGACCGAATTGGAGGAAGCAGCCGAGCATTATGATGCTTTCAGGAAAGAGGGCGCGGAGATTCTCAGTATCAGTACCGATACGGTCTTCGTTCATAAGGCCTGGCACGATGGCTCGCCTTCAATAAGTAAAATCAAATATCCGATGCTGGCGGATCCAACGGGGAAAGTCTGCCGCCAATTCGGAACCTATATGGAGGATGCCGGGATGTCGCTTCGGGGTACATTTATTATCGATCCCGATGGCGTTCTTAAGGCAATGGAAGTGCATGACAACAGTATCGGCCGCAGCGCCCGCGAGATTTTCCGCAAATTGCAGGCAAGCAAATTTGTCCGCGAAAGCGATGGTGAAGTTTGTCCGGCCAGTTGGGAGCCGGGGAAAAAGACACTCAGACCGGGGTTAGACCTGGTCGGCAAAATTTAATCAAATAGAGGAGTTTATCATGTCATACGAATGGAAATTCAAGGCACGTCCCTATTCGGACGAAGAAGCCAAGAGCCTTCTTAAGGAAGTCATGTCACCGGAAACGACCGACTGGCACTACAATACTCATCAGAAGGGTTATGTGACCGCTTTAAACAAAATTGAAGCGGGTCTGGAAAAAGCCGACCGCTCGGCGGCCAACGGCAATTACTCCGATTACGGTGAATTGAAACGCCGGCTGACCTGGAACCATGGCGGGGCGCTTCTTCATGACGTTTATTGGGAGGTGCTCGGCGGCGACGGCGATCCCTCGAAAGGGAAAGAAGTCGTGGCGGCGATCGAGAAAGAGTTTGGCAGCCTGGATAACTGGAAAGCCGATCTCAAGGCCACGGCGATTTCGGCCAAGCTCTCCGGCTGGGGGGTGCTGGTCTTTGACCAGCTTTTCAGCGGGCGACTGATGAATGTGCTGGTCGATGAACATCACTACGGCGCTATCTGGGGCGGCATTCCGCTGATAACGCTCGATGTTTTTGAGCATGCTTATTACCATAAGGACGGCGCGGCGCGGGCTAAATATATCGACAATTTCCTGGCCCACCTGCACTGGGGACGGATTAACGAGCGGTACAAAAAATTTGTCAAATAACGCTCGGAATTAACAAAGTATTCAGCCCTGTTTAGGAAAGGGAATTGCGGCCTTTTGCGTCGCGGTTCCCTTTTTATTTGATGCGCCCGGAGAAATTGCTCTATATTTGAATTATGGATTTTAATCTGCTGTCGAATCATATGATCTGTAAGGATCTGGTTATCGGCGGCATACTCTCGCTTATTATCGCCTTTTTTGCCTTCAGATTGAAGGCACTTTCCGGAAGCGGCGCCGTAGGAACTGTTCTGGTCGGCACGATTGTCTTTGGATTCGGCGGAATACTTTTCGCCGTTCCCTTAATCT